>JACFNJ010000029.1 GCA_019454865.1 Bacteroidia bacterium | reverse complement strand
CTACCTTAAATAAGCTTGGTGAAGAGTTTGGAAAAATGAAAAGCGTAGCTGCAATGACAGATGTTACAGGCTTTGGCTTATTAGGGCATTTAATAGAAATGTGTGAAGGAAGTAACCTTTCAGCAAAGATATTTTTTGATAAAGTACCACAAATACAATCCTTGCAAGATTATATCCATAAAAATTGTATTCCGGGAGGAACAAAACGAAACTGGAAAAGTTATGGACATAAAGTTATAGGTATTAATGACGACCAGATAAACATACTTGCTGACCCTCAAACAAGCGGAGGATTATTGGTTGCTGTTGAAGAAAACTTCACAGAATCGTTTGAACAATTTCTAATTGACAATCAAATTACACCAATTGCATTTGGCGAAATAATTGAAAAAGAAGATTCGGTAATACGAGTTGTGTAGTTTAAAGTTTTGGTAAATTTATTTTATCGGGCACAATAAAAATTTTACCAAAATGAGGAAGTAAGTTTCTGAAAATTTCTTGAGCCTCTTGGTGTGTTCTAAAATCCCCTACTCGCACTTTAAAGTTTGGTTGCTGGTATATAATATACGCTTCCACATCGGGATACAGTTGCAAAAAAGCAGTGCGTGCATCATTTGCAGATTTTCGATCGCTTCCAAAAAACACTTGCACCCGATACCCATTAATAGTTGGATTTAACTTGTTTGCTTCTTTATGAAACTCAACTAAAGAATCTAAAGCTACTGTTGAAAAAACTTGAATTTGACCCTGTGCATACAAATTATTTTGTATCCATACACAAGTAATTAAGAACAATATCAACAATATTTTTTTCATGCTATGCATTTAAAGCTGCTTCATCCGTAGTACCAACAATGGCAACTCCGGCAGAAGTTCCTATCCTATCTGCTCCTGCTTTTATAAAATCTTCTGCTGTTTTTCTATCACGAATACCTCCGGCAGCTTTTATTTTAATTTTTGTAGGTAAAACTTTTCGCATAATTTCAATATCTTCTATAGAAGCACCACGCGATGCAAATCCTGTTGAAGTTTTAACAAAATCAGCATCACTTTCTACACACATTCTACAAGCCTTTTCTATCTCTTCTTTAGTTAAATAAGCAGTTTCTATAATTACTTTGGCTATTTTATTTTGAAGATGACAAGCCATTATTACTGCTTGTAAATCGTTGAGAACAGTGGCATCGTCTCCACTTTTAAATGCAGCAACATTAATTACCATATCAATTTCGTCTGCACCACTTATTATGGCTTTCTTGGTTTCTTCTACTTTACTTGCTACAGTATCATACCCAAACGGAAAACCAATTACAGAAATAATCTTAACATTACTTTTTTTGATTTCTTTTTTAGCCAACTGTACAAAATAAGGAGGCACACACACTCCATACAATTTATGTTCAACTGCTTCTTTACAAAGTTTGATAATATCGTCCTTTGTACTATCCGGTTTTAAAAGTGTATGCTCAATATAATTGTTTATGGTTTTCATTAAATTTTAATATGTTTCAAAAATGCGGAAATTTTTCGGATTAAAACGGTAATGTGGAATAATTATTCTCCTTTACCATGACAAGATTTGTATTTCTTACCACTACCACATGGGCAAGGGTCATTTCTACCAATTTTATCACTATTTATTATTTGTTGTTGTTTTGGTCTTTCACCCGATTCGCGTGCTATAGCATTTGCCTTTAGCGCCTCTGTTATATCATCTGTGCGGGATGTATGTAACTTTGGTTGCGGTACAGAGCGTTGTTGCTGAACCGGTGCTATAGGTTTATGTTGATTAGGTGTATTATCTTGAATAGGAATAAAACTCTTAAACAACATACTCAACACTTCTTGATTAACACGGCTAATCATTGCTTTAAATAAATTAAATGATTCTAATTTATAAATCAATAATGGGTCTTTCTGTTCAATTACTGCATTTTGTGCCGATTGTTTAAGTTCATCCATTTCACGTAAATGCTCTTTCCATTCATCGTCAATTAAATGTAGTGCAGTAAACTTCTCATAGGTTTTAATAATTTCAACCCCTTGAGTTTCGTATGCCTTTTTAAGATTTACGCCTATTTGAACACCACGAACACCGTCAGTAAATGGAACACCAATTGTATCGTATTGCTGGCTTTGTGTTTCATAAACGTTTTTCACTATTGGAAATGCATCAGCTGCTATTTGTGAAGATTTTTGCTTATAATGATTTATCAATTCATCGAATAAAACATCAACAACATCATCCAACTTATTTGAAAGAAAATCACCTTCATTTAACTGTGGTTCGTATGCAAACAAACGAATACATTCTAATTTAAAATCGGCAAAGTTTTTCATTTCTCTGTATGACTCAACAAGCTCATAGCAAGTATCGCTAAGCATATTGTTAAAGTCTAAATCCAACTTATCGCCATACAATGCATTTCTACGCTTAGTATAAATTACTTCACGTTGGCTATTCATCACATCATCATATTCCAACAATCGTTTACGAATACCAAAGTTATTTTGCTCCACCTTACGCTGTGCTCGTTCAATGTTTTTGGTGATTAAAGAATGTTCAATGTTTTCACCCTCTTTCATTCCCAATTTATCCATTACAGAAGCAATTCTTTCGCTTCCAAACAAACGCATCAATTCATCTTCTAACGAAACATAAAAACGAGATGAACCCGGATCGCCCTGACGACCGGAACGCCCTCTTAACTGTCTATCTACTCGTCTGGACTCATGGCGCTCGGTACCAATAATTGCTAGCCCTCCGGCTTCTTTTACACCTGCACCCAATTTAATATCCGTTCCCCTACCTGCCATATTTGTTGCAATTGTTACCGTACCTGCTATACCTGCTTCGGCTACAATATCAGCCTCGCGTTGGTGTTGTTTAGCATTTAATACGTTATGTTTTATTTTGCGTAACTGCAACATTTTACTAAGTGTTTCACTTACTTCTACCGATGTAGTACCAACCAATACAGGACGCCCTGCTTCGGTTAATTTTTGTACTTCATCTATTACGGCATTGTATTTTTCGCGTCTGGTTTTATAAATTACATCGTTTTCGTCTTTACGTAATATCGGGCGATTGGTAGGAATAACCACTACATCCAATTTATAAATTTCCCAAAACTCTCCGGCTTCGGTTTCGGCAGTACCTGTCATACCTGCCAATTTATGGTACATCCTAAAATAGTTTTGTAAAGTAATTGTAGCATACGTTTGTGTAGCCGCTTCTACTTTTACGTTTTCTTTCGCTTCAATTGCTTGATGTAAACCATCGCTGTATCTTCTGCCATCCAAAACACGTCCGGTTTGTTCATCTACTATTTTTACTTTTCCATCTACAATAATGTACTCCACATCACGCTCAAACATACTATATGCTTTTAGCAATTGATTGATAGTATGAATTCTCTCTGACTTAATAGAAAAATCGAGCATTAATTGTTCTTTTTTCTTCGCCTTTTCTTCAGTGCTTAACTCCGATTTTTCAATTTCAGCAATTTCTGCTCCTACATCCGGTATAATAAAGAAATGAGAATCTTCACCGGCTGCCGTAATCATATCTACTCCTTTTTCAGAAAGTTCTACTGAATTTTGTTTTTCGTCAATTGTAAAAAACAAATCAGCATCTACTTTATGCATTTCTTTTTGTTGGTCTTGCATATAGTAGTTTTCTGTTTTCAACAGAATTTGTTTAACACCTTGCTCACCCAAAAACTTAATTAAAGCCGAACTTTTAGGTAATCCGCGATAGGCTTGCAATAGCTTAAATCCACCGTCTTTTTCGTTACCGGCAGCAATTAATTTTTTGGCTTCATTTAATGCAGTGGTAACATACGCTTTTTGTGCACTTACAATTTTTTCAATACGTGGTTTTAATACATGAAACTGCTGATCATCCCCTTTTGGTACCGGACCACTAATAATAAGCGGTGTACGTGCATCATCTATTAATACGCTATCTACCTCATCTATCATTGCATAATGATGCTTACGCTGAACCAACTCCGATACATCACGAGCCATATTATCGCGGAGGTAATCAAAACCAAACTCATTATTTGTACCGTAAATTATATCTGCTTTATAGGCATTTCTTCTTTCTACTGAACTTGGCTGGTGGTAATCAATACAATCAACTCGCAAGCCATGAAACTCAAATAAAGGGCCGTTCCATTCACAGTCGCGCCTTGCCAAATAATCATTTACCGTAACTATGTGTACACCTAATCCACTAAGTGCATTTAAATATGCCGGCAGGGTTGATACCAATGTTTTACCTTCACCCGTTGCCATCTCTGATATTTTTCCTTCATGCAATACAATACCACCAATTAATTGAACATCGTAATGTATCATATTCCACGTTACAGAATTTCCGGCAGCTTCCCAGGTATTGCCCCATATTGCTTTGTCGCCTTCTATACGTACAGGTTTTTTTACTCGGGTATAAGTTGCTAAATATTTATCAAAATCAGTAGCAGTTACTACCAACTCCTTATCCTCTGTTAATCTTCTGGCTGTTTCTTTAACTACAGCAAAAGCTTCAGGTAATATTTCTTTTAATACTTTTTCTAACTCTTCGTCACGTTTTTTCTTAAGCTTGTCTAAGCCTCTATACAACTCTTCTTTTTCATGTAACGAAATTTCAGGTGATTCAGCATTTTGCTTTTGGGTTTCAATTTCTCTGTCAATTTCAGTAAGATATTCGGCAATGGTTGCTTTAAATTGTTGCGTTTTTGCACGCAACTCATCATTGCTAATTGTACGAATAGAATCGTAGTGTTTATTAATTTCTTTTACTAAAGGTAAAATTGGTTTAAGGTCTCGCTCTGATTTGCTTCCGAATACTTTAGTAAGTGTATTAAAAATAGAACCTATCATTTTTGGTGTTTTATCTTATTTTAAAAAGGGCGGTAAAAGTAATAAAATTTGCGTGCTTTATATATTCTTAGCATAAATAAAACCAAGTAATTATAAATAACCCATTTTGGCAGCGAATTTTAAACAGAATTAATTATTTATCAAGCTGTTTAATAGTAATATCTTTACATATCAACCATTTACAAATTTCACTTTTGGGCTTAAACCTAGCAGCTACTTCAATGCAATTAACTGACAGAACAACCGTTATTGGATATTTTTGCCAAAAGCAATTCCTATTTTCTCAAAAAAAGAGGTAGCACAAAAGTACTACCTCTAACTATTGAGCAAACTAATATTCTTATTTTCTGTTTTCTAGTAATTTAAATACATCAGCACTAAAGCCTGTACAACTAAATCCGCCATCATGGAAAAGATTTTGCATAGTAACCATTCGTGTATAATCACTGAATAAACTAATGCAATACTCAGCACACTCCTCAGCATTTGCATTACCTAATGGAGATAGTGCATTTGCATAATCATAAAAATCATTAAATCCTTTTACGCCACTACCGGCAGTAGTAGGAGTTGGGCTTTGTGATATTGTATTTACACGCACTTTCTTTTCTTTACCAAAGCGATAACCAAAGCTGCGTGCATAGCTTTCTAATAAAGCTTTAGCATCACCCATTTCATGGTAATCCGGAAAAATACGTTGTGCGCCAATATATGTAAGTGCTAAAATTGAACCCCATTCTTTCATAGCATCTTTGTTCCATAATGTTTGCATTAAACGATGAAAACTTACCGAAGATATGTCTAACGTTTCGTGCATGTATTTATAATCGATATCCGTATAAGCCTTTCCTTTACGTATATTTAAGCTCATACCTACTGAGTGTAAAACAAAGTCAAACTTACCGCCTAATATTTCCATGGATTTATCAATTAAATTTTCCATGTCTTCGTTTTTACTTACATCGCATGGAATAATTTGTGCATTACCGCAAATTGCTGCTAACTGATTAATTTCTCCCATACGCATTGCAATTGGAGCATTGGTTAAAACAAATTCCGCTCCTTCATTGTGCGCTTTTAATGCAACTTGCCATGCAATTGATTTTTCGTTTAAAGCACCAAAGATGATGCCTTTTTTGCCTTTTAATATCATACGAATTTAATTTACGTGTTTTCGACTAATAGGTTATATTTTGCAATTTTATGTATTTTCCGCTTACATTTGGCAAAATGATTTTCAACTTCCGTAACTATCTGTTTTTATTGTGCTTATTCTTTTCCTATGCAGTACAAGCACAAAAAGAGATTACATTTACCAAATACGATTATTTGCATGGCAAACTAAACGCTAACCGGAATTGGTTTGATGTAAACCATTACAATATTACTGTAAAAATTGACCCTTCAAAAAAATATATTTCAGGAAACAACACTATTACATATACGGTTTTAAAATCTGCCGGTATAATGCAACTGGATGTGCATGGTTTAATAAAAATAGATAGCATTGTTTTCAGAAATAATAAAATTGCTTATACACGAGATAGCAGTATTGTATTGATTAAACTCCCAAAGGCAGCAAAAAATTCAACACAACAAATTAAAGTATATTTTAGTGGCTATCCGCTAATAGCAAGCAAAGCTCCCTGGAGTGGCGGTTTTGTTTTTACTAAAGACAGTTTGCATCGCGATTGGGTTGGATTGGCTTGCCAAGGACTTGGAGCAAGCACATGGCTTCCTTGTAAAGACCACAACAGTGATGAGGCTGATAGTGTAACTTTACATTTACAAGTTCCCGAAGGATTAACAGGTGTAAGCAATGGAAAACTTATAGGCAGCAAAACTTTACACAATGGCTTCCATGAGTATGTATGGAAAGTAACTTACCCAATTAATAATTATAACATAACCATTAATGTTGGGCATTATAAATTAATTGCTGACACCTACACTTCCATCACACAAAATTACTTAACTCCACTTTCGCTTAATTACTACGTATTGGATTACAATTACAACAAAGCACTTGAACACTTTAAACAAGTGAAAACAATGCTTAGTTGTTATGAACGATTTTTTAATCCTTATCCATTTTGGAATGATGGTTATAAATTGGTTGAAACGCCTTATTGGGGAATGGAACACCAAAGCTGTGTGAGTTATGGAAATGATTACACCAATAACCGTTGGGATTTTGATTTTATAATTATACACGAAAGTGCACACGAGTGGTTTGGTAATTGCCTTACTGCACCTGACCCCGCTGAACTATGGATACATGAGAGTTTTACAACCTATGCCGAGTCGGTATTTTTAGAGTGTACAACTAATAAAGAAACTGCTCAAAAATATTTAAACATGCAAAAAAGAAACATTGAAAATAACGTAAGCATGATTGGCACACGCGATGTATTTTTTCATCATTTTCCCGACAATGATATTTATTACAAAGGAACCTGGATGCTGCATACCATACGAAATGTGCTTAACAACGATACACTTTGGTTTAACACTTTAAAGGATTATGTAAAGAAATTTGCATACAAAAATGTAACAACACAACAAACCATTGATTTCATTTGTACACGTACAAATACATCCTTACAAAAAATATTTGAGCAGTATTTAACTGCTGCTAACCTTCCGGTTTTTGAGTATCAGATAAAAGAAAATGCAAGAGGAAACTTAGAATTAAGATACCGATGGAATGATGTGGTTGATGGCTTTCAGATGCCAATAAAGGTTACACTTTCAAAAGATAGTTTTCAGTTAATAATTCCGGATAACAAATGGCGTGTGGCAGATATTAATTTTTTCAATAAAAAAGATTTCAGGGTAGATACATCTCACTATTTATTTACAACCAAAGAGATTAAATAATAACACTACACTACAACCTAATCAATAAACTCAAAGCCTATATCTCTACGGTAATACTTGTTGGTGTAGTGAATATTTTCAGCATTGGATAACGATTTTTTTACTGCATTTTTTATAGAATCAGCTAAGGATGTAATGGCTATTACCCTGCCTCCATTTGTTACTATGGTTCCGTTATCGTTTTGTTTAGTTCCTGCATGAAACAATATTGAATCGTTAATTGTTTCAAAACCTGTCATCACATCTCCTTTGGGATAACTCTCCGGATAGCCTTTGGACACAAGCATCACGGTAGCTGCTGCTAAATCAGAAATTTGCAAATCTATTTCATGCAACCTACCTTGTGCTGTGGCAAGCATCAACTCTACAAAATCATTTTCAATACGAGGCAAAACTACTTCAGTTTCCGGATCACCCATTCTGCAATTGTATTCAATTACATAAGGTTCTCCATCCACATTCATTAATCCGATAAAAATAAATCCTACATAAAATATTTCATCTTTTACCAATCCATGTATGGTAGGTTTTATAATGCGCTCTTCTACTTTTTGCATAAAAGCTGCATCCGCAAACGGTACAGGACTTACAGCACCCATTCCACCTGTATTTAGTCCGGTATCACCCTCTCCTATTCGTTTATAATCTTTTGCGGTAGGCAATATTTTATAGTTCTTTCCATCAGTAAGTACAAAAACGGATAATTCTATTCCTTTCAAAAACTCTTCAACCACAACTTTTGTACTAGCATCGCCAAATTTTTTATCGGCTATCATTGCTTGCAATTCAGTAACAGCTTGTAAATTGTTTTCGCAAATCAATACACCTTTGCCTGCTGCCAATCCATCGGCCTTTAAAACTATAGGTAATGGGTGATGCTTTACATATTCAATTCCTGCTTGTATGTTTTCTGTTGTAAAAGTTTCATACGTTGCAGTAGGAATATTGTGGCGTTTCATAAAAGATTTACTCCAATCTTTACTTCCTTCCATTTGTGCTCCCGCTTCATCCGGACCAATAAACGGGATTGACTTCAACTTATCATCAGCCGAAAAATGATTACGTAATCCGCGTACCAATGGCTCTTCCGGTCCTACAATTATTAACCCAACATTGTTATCAGTACAAAACTTTCCTAAGGTTACAAAATCCAAAACATTAAGCGGAACATTTATTCCAAGTGATGATGTACCCGCATTACCGGGTGCAATAAATAATTTATCACACATTGAACTTTTTGCCAATTGATAAGCAAAAGCATGCTCGCGACCACCTGAACCAAGTAAAAGTATATTCATTATTTTTTTATAACCCATGCGAATATAATACCTTGTTATATTTAGGTTACATTTGCTGCCATAAAATTTATGTACACACCCAACGATACTTCCGAATTTTCAATGCTGGCAACTACACAACAGTATTTAGAACCAATATTGATGCAAGAGTTACAGCAACTTGGAGCTAAAAATATAAACAAGCATAATCGTGCCGTAACATTTACAGGCAACCTTGGTACGCTATATCGTGCCAACTTATGCACACGCACAGCTTTACGCATATTAGTACCATTTACATCATTTACTGTACGAAATGAAAAAGACTTGTACGAAGAAATAAGACGAATGGAATGGGAAAACTATTTGGATGTGGACGGAACACTTGCCGTAAACACAACATTAAGCACCAATTTATTTAATCACTCGCAATACATTTCACAAAAAGTAAAAGATGCAATAGTGGATAGATTTCGTGATAAATTTGGCAGACGTCCCAGTGTTGATATTGCAAATCCGCACCTAAGCATTAACATTCACATTGCAAAAAATGAAGTAAAAGTTTCGTTTGACAGTTCAGCCGAAAGCCTGCACCGCAGAGGATACCGAACAGAACAAACCTTAGCTCCAATTAATGAAGTTACTGCTGCCGGAATGATATTACTTACCGGATGGGATGGAAAAGGTGTTTTTATTGACCCTATGTGTGGTAGTGGAACCTTATTGATTGAAGCTGCTTTGTATGCAAAAAATGTTGCTCCGGGTTTGTTTCGCGAATCCTTTGGGTTTATGCACTGGAAAAACTTTGACAACACACTTTGGGACAAAATAGTAACCGAAGCACAAAATGCCATAAAAGAAACCGAAACTATTTTTATAGGAAGCGATAAAACTTTTAAAGCAATTGAAATAGCCCGAGCTAATGCTACACGTGCCGGATTAGACGAAGACATACGATTAAGCAACAAACGATTTGAAGAAGTAAAACCACCACAAAACACAACCGGCATTGTTATTATGAACCCACCGTATGGCGAGCGGTTGCCTATTGAAGAAATTGGTGCATTTTATAAACAGATAGGCGATAAATTAAAAAAAGATTTTGAAGGCTATACCGCATGGATAATAACATCAAACAAAGAAGCCCTGAAAAAATTCGGATTAGCAGCAAGCCAAAGGCTAACACTTTTTAACGGACAATTGGAGTGTAAATATTACAAATATGAGCTATACAAAGGCTCACGACAAAAACCAAAAAACTCAGCAATTAATGAGCAATAATAACTTGAAAAGCTAATTAGCTTCAAAGTGATAATCGGCACGAAGTTGGGCACGTGTTTTTTCTACTACATTTATATCCATCGGAATATTAACTAATGGACGGTTGTTTGCATCTTTCGGTTTTATAGCGATTGAATCCACTACTTCTATACCGCTTATAATTTTTCCGAAAACAGTATATAATCCATTTAAGTGCTGTGTACCGCTTGTTGAGTGGCAGATATAAAATTGCGAACCACTGGATGCCCGCGTAGGATTTTGCGCATCGCCCAATCTTGCTGCACCTACTTCGCCTCGTGCGTGTTTTAATTTTGTAGCATCTATCTCAGCCGGTATGGTATATCCGGGTCCGCCTTGTCCGTCATTTGTGGCTATTGTGTCTTTTGAGTTTGGATCACCTCCTTGTATCATAAAATCTTTGATAATGCGATGAAATGTTGTTCCGTCAAAAAAGTTGGTATCTGCTAATGCCAGGAAATTGGCTCGATGCAATGGAGTTTCTTTATACAACCACATATACATTGTTCCATAAGATGTTTTTATTTCAATTATTTTTTCGGTTGTGTCTTTGGTTTCCGGCTTTTCAGGAGTTACGGCTTCTTCCTTTTTACAAGCAGCAAAAGCCAATACACTTAAAAGTATATAAATTATTTTTTTCATCTTTCTAAATTTTTGAAGTAATTCAAACCTACACTTTTTACTATGAAAGTAAAAGATTTTTTAGGCGGATGTGGTTTTTATCCTTTATAAATTTCCAGCAGCTGATTCATTAAATGAGGTGTTGAAAACTGCTCCAAATGCAAATTAATTTTTTCGGGTGCGAAATTGGGCAATGGCTGCTTTAGTAACTCCGCAAGCTGCTCAATATTGCTTGCATCAAAATAATGTACTACATCTCCGCCTACTTCAAGCAAGCTGGAGTTATATGCCACAATTGTAGCAACACCGCTTCGCAACGACTCCAACACGGGAATTCCAAAACCTTCAAACGAACTTGCATAAACCGCTTTGGATGCCATTTGGTAAAATGCAGGAAAATGCGCAAACGCTGCATTGGAAATAAAATGTACACGTTTTTGCAAATTATGTTTGCTTAATAGTTGGTGGAGCTCATTAGCATAAGCAGTTTGCCTGCCCACAAATACCAAATCATCCGATGGCTTTGCCTGAATATAGGCTTGCAATACTTGCAATTGATTTTTACGTTGCTCAATGGTTCCTACACATACAATATACTTTTCAGGCAAATTGTATTTTTCTCTAATTAATTTTTTTTCTTGTTCAGTGATTTTAACTGCAAACTGCTCGGCACAATTCTGATACACAACTTTTATCTTATCCGGATGTATGCCTAAATAAGTTTGTATATCAATTTTGGTTTGCATACTTGTGGCAATTATTACATCTGCTTTTTGACAAGCTTGTTTGAATTTTAAGGAATAAATTTTTCTATCAATAAAATTATAATAGGCAGGATAACGCAAAAAAATTAAATCGTGGATGGTAACAATTTTTTTTCCGCCAAACTGCGAAATGGTAAAAGGTAACTCATTGCTCAATCCATGTAAAACATCCAATTGCAAATCACTTGCTAGTGCAGGCAGCAAAAAACTTCGCCAATAGGAAGGCGCTTTTTGCGAGATAAAACTATCGGGAGTTACAATTGTACAATTGGAAAAATGTTGCAATTGGTTTGCAAAAGCAACATCAACCCTTGGAGTAAATAAATACAAATGGTGATTAGGATAGTTAGCGGCAAAATTTGCAATTACAAAGCGCGCATAATTACCCAACCCCGTAGTGTTGGTAAATGCACGTTTGGCTTCAAACCCTATTCTTAATCTTGTTTTCACTGTTTATTATTACTATCAAGCAAGTATAAACAAAAAAAAGCTGCTCCGTATAGAAGCAGCTTTTATAAAAATTGTTATTGTTTAAAATTATTTTAAAACATAAAATACTCCAAACGATATAGCACCTGAAGTAACAGTACCTGTACCAACTGAAAGGTTTAAATTATTAGTTTTAGCAGTGCTTGTACCACCCAAAGGCAAAGCAGTTTCGCTGCTTGAAGAAGTGTATGCTAAACTAAATAAATTGTTTAATCCACCTACAAAAGCCCAATTTTCATTTAAGAAATAAGAAACACCTAAGTTAGCTCCTAATGAAACTGTCATTGATGAAGGCAAAGGTTTTTCTTCTGTAGTATAATTTCCAGGACTAACCATTTTAACATTAGTCATTGTTCCGCTACCATTGTTAAATCCTAATGAAGCACCATAGTACCATTTCCATTTGTCGCTTAAATCATTAAATTTATTTGCATACAAATTAATACCAAAACCAGTATTAGTAGTTTTGTCATCATACTTTACATCATTAGCTCCAGGAGAAAAACCAGGACCAGGTACAGTTGTAGTACCTGTAGTTTTATTGTAATATTTTTCTTGTGAAGTTGAATTACTTCCAAAAGTAATACTTGCACCTACAGCTAAATCATCACCAATAAAATAATAACCGGTAGGGCTAAAATTTAAATTAGTAGTAGTAGGAGCATCAGTAGTACCATTACCGGCAGGAGCACCTGAAATTTCGGTTGATCCTCCAGCTGAGCCAAATCCAATTGAACCTCCTAACCAGATAGAACCTGCACCGGTTTGAGCATAAGAAACTGCACCAGCAGTTAAGAATGCCATAGATAGAATAAGTTTTTTCATAATTTTTAAAATTGTGTTTTTAATTACAAGTACAAATGTATATACTGTTTTTGGTTAAAATCAATACTCAGTAATAAAAGTACGTTTTAAAATTGTTAAAAACCCTTGTTTGCATAATAACAAGCAGTGTAAAGCACAATGTTATCAAGCATTTAAGCAGTGTTTAATTTTATTAACAACTTACAAAAAAATTGGGAATAAGTAGCAATGCTTACCAACCGTTTTGCCCTATTAATGGTACAAACTTGAACGAATCGTGCACTATTTTTTCTAAGGTTTTGGTTGATTTTTTTACCAAGCTCCACATTTCCTGCGTATGCTCATTGCCAACGGGTATAACCATTATGCCGCCTATATTTAATTGTGCAGCCAATGTTTTAGGCATTACCGGTGCGCCTGCTGTTACTATTATTTTATCAAATGGTGCAAAATCTTGCCACCCTAAAGTACCATCACCACTTTTGCAGGTAGCTGCATAACCCAAATCTTTTAATAGAGTTTGGGCTTTTGTGCTTAGCTTTTCAAGACGTTCAATACTATACACATCAGCACCAAGATGTGCCAATACGCAGGTTTGATAGCCGCTTCCGGTACCAATTTCTAACACCTTATCGCCTTTATTAATGTGCAGCAATTGGGTTTGATACGCTACTGTATAAGGCTGCGAAATTGTTTGCCCTTCGCCTATCGGAAATGCCTTGTCTTCATACGCATGGCTTTCAAAGGTTTTGTCGAAAAAATAATGCCTTGGTATGGCTAACATAGCATCCAAAACAGCATTATCGGTAATGCCTTTTTCCTTTAATAGAGCCACTAATTTCTTGCGAGCACCTTTGTTTTTGTATGAATCTTCTCTATTTAGCATAACTTCTAAAGCAAATATTCATTAGCCTAATGCAATCGGGCAAATTGCTTTTTAAACATTGCATTGTTAGAGTGTGTATTAAAAACTTCATGTATAATTTATTGCTTGCTCTTTTATACACTTATGTGCATAATAGGAATAAAAGCACTGCAATGTAAGTAATATTAGCCTATACCTTCGTACATTATCATAAAATCGCAAATGATTAAAATAGGAATAATAGGAGCAAATGAATTGGGGAAACGACATGCTGCCCAATTTATACAGATGGACGAATTTGAATTAGTTGGCTTTTACGACCACTCGCCTATCATTGCAAGTACATTTGCTAAGGAAAATAACCTTACCTATTTCAACGACTTAAATTCTTTATTGGATAACGTGGATGCCATTGATATTTTATCACCGGTGGGTACACACTTTCGGTATGCATCACAGGCTATTCGTAAATCAAAACATGTGTTATTAAATGGCTTATTAAGTGAAGACATAAGAGAAGCAAAGCAACTGAGCGAATTGGCAATTGAAGGCAATGTAAACATTAGGATATTGCACGAAGATAAATTTCAACCCAATTTAAAAGTATTTAAACGCTTAGTTAAAAAACCAAATTATGTAGAATTAAAAAGGTATCAAAACAAAGTATTAACACTAAGTAACGACAGTATGATATTTGGGATGATACATAGCGATATTGATTTACTAACACACATTATTGGTTCAAACATAAAACGTGTGGTTGCCAACGGTGCTTCGGTTTTTAATTCGCATACCGATTTTATGAATGTTCGATTGGATTTTGAAAACGGATGTGTGGCTAATATGATTTGTGGCAATTTTCAAAATGGTGAAAACAGTTATATCAAAGCTTACCAAAAAGGCGAATGCATTTCGATGGGATTGCATGATTTTGAAATTACAAAATTGATACGCGATGAAAATGACGAAATGGTACACCAAGATGTAGTTTCAAAAAATACAAAAAAACAAAACATCGTAAAATTAGAGATGGAATATTTTGCTCAAAGCATATTAAGCAAACAAAAAATGACACAAGAAACCCACCAATACTACCAAAACCTACGAGTTGCATACCAGGTTATTGAAAAAATATATCCCAGTACCTTATTTGATTACAAAGGATAATTAAATACTTTTGCCACTAAGGCGATGAGAATTGTATTTAATTTAAAAGCACTACTAATAGGAGTTTTATTCCTTTCTTCATGTAAAGTTTTTGATAATGAAGTAACGGTGCCAAGTTACTTATATGTTTCCGGTTTTAGGTTTGAAACTAATGCTGATGGAAGCCAAGGCGATAGCACCAGCAATATTACAGACGCTTGGGTTTATTCAAACAATAACATTGAAGGAACTTTTGCAATACCTACACTTATTCCGCTACAAGCAAACGGCACGACCGAAGTAGCCGTAGATGCAGGCATTTTAAATACCGGACAGTATTACGAAAGAACTCCATACAAATTTATAAGCCGACAGTATTTTACAATTCAGGCACAGCCACAAAAAATTGATACAATTTTTCCGGTATTTAAGTATGTAAATAATTTGGATTTTAAGTTGATTGAAGATTTTGATAGAGTTGGGTTTCGCTTCAATGCATACAATCCATCTCCGGGCGATACCATTATAAAAATAAATACCGGGGATAGCGCCCGCACGAAAGGGAAAAATTCAGGCTATGTAATTTTAAGCGACTCAACCACGGAATACCGTTTAATATCAACCGATAATTTCACTGTAAATAGTTCATCAAATACAATTTACTTAGAGATGGATTACAACACCGACACATACATTCATATTGGTTTTGTGGCTGCAAGTAATTCGGGTAAGTTTACCGAAGTATATACTGCATATCCTACCAATGGCTGGAAAAAAGTGTATATTGATATGTCACCGGATTTAGTTAAATTACCTACCGGAGATTTATACAAATTGGTAATTTATGTACTGCGTACACCCAACACACCGATGCCCAAAATTATATTGGATAACATTAAACTTATAGAAGGTTGATAAAATTAAGAAAACATACCATACCTTTTATCTGCTTCGACTATTTGGCAGCGATGCTTGCATGGTCAACATTTTTCACATACCGTAAAGTAATCATTGAGCCTGCAAAGTTTGGATATTCTATACCAATTGAATTAGACATCAATTATTATGTTGGTTTATTTTTAATTCCACTTGCATGGGTTGTTTTGTATCTATTGGCAGGAAACTATGCTGATGTTTGGAAAAAATCACGCATTAAAGAAATATCGCGAGTATTTACAACAAGTATAATCGGTGTATTAATATTATTCTTCAGTTTATTATTGGATGATGAAGTAAAATCATACGAATCGTATTACAAAACATTTGTTACACTATTTATACTTCACTTTTCAATTACAGTTGTAGCCCGTATAGCAATGGCTACATATATAAAATCACTAATAAATAAAAAAGTTATTGGTTTTAACACAATCATTATTGGTAGTGATAGCGTAGCATATAATATAGCAAATGAGTTACTGCACGGACAAACACAGCAAGGATATAAATTACAAGGCTATGTAACCGTAAACAGTGCAGATGAGATGCAACACATTTTGCCCAACATGGGTGTTTACACCGATTTACCACAAAAAATAAAGGAACTTAAAACAGAAGAAATAATAATTGCGCTAAACAGTTCAAAGCATAAAGAGATTACTGACATAACAAACTTAATTGAGAGCGAACCCGTACATATAAAAATTGTTCCGGATTTGTATGATGTGGTAAGTGGAGGAGTTAAAATACAAAATGTATTGGGTACAGCTTTAATTGAGTTAAATCCGCAAATGGTGCCTACCTGGCAACTGTTTTTGAAACGATTGTTTGATATTATAGTATCTGCAATGGTATTAATAGCACTGCTCCCATTGTATGTAATATTAGCAATTGCAGTAAAAAGCACATCCAAAGGCACGGTATTCTTCAAACAAACCCGAATAGGATTACATGGTAAACCATTTACGATTATCAAATATCGAACTATGGTAGAAGATGCAGAGAAGAATGGTCCGGCATTATCATCCAAAAATGATAACCGTATTACACCTTTAGGTAAG
>JACFNJ010000028.1 GCA_019454865.1 Bacteroidia bacterium | reverse complement strand
TAAAAATTTGTACAGAAAAATTTTGATTTTCAGTGTTATCAATTGATAGTTCATTCGAAAAAGGATTTGGATATATGATTTCATTATGATTTAATTCAGTTTCATTTTTAACTCCTACTTTCCATGTTGTAAATCTATATACTGTACCTGCCGGAGGAAACATGCTTAGTGCTGAGTCGTACATAAGATTGAAGAACGGAGTATTTATACCATAATGAAGTCTGGGATTATCATATGGGCCAACCAACATCAAATTATGACTTTCATATGCATTAATCATTTGAATAACACCTATAGTTGGCTTAAACTTACCCCATAAAGGCGGTTTTAGAGTTAATATTTTGTTATCAATCTGACTTTCACCATATCTAAGTTCAACATCTCCACCTTCATGAAACCAAACCTGAAAATTAACTTTTCCTTTTGTTTTGTATGTAGTATCGGTTATTCCTAAGTTTTTTAGTTCAAATTTTAAAATAATGTTGTTATTACTAGTATCCAGTTTATATGAAATTTTAGTTTGATAAGGAGGTGTATCGCTATACTCTCTAATATAGCAGTTGCAAACTTTGGTTGCAACATCATAATTTTCACCGTTTAATCGGATTACGTTTGAATAAACAAAGTATGAAAATTCACTAAATTTATAATTTAATGCTTTGTTGTTTATTTCTTTATTAATCGGTACAACCCATCCGTTTTTCTGGTAGTTTGAATCTACCCATAGATAGTCTTCCCACAAAATACTGTCCGGAATTATATCAACATACGGCTCATTACTATATATAACTCTATAGCCGGATAAAAGACTTTGCGCTGAAGGTTTAAGAAAAAATATTAATAAAAGAATTGTTAAATATAAATGCTTCATTTTTCTATGGGTTTTTAAAATTTTAATTAACAAAAGTATTAATTATAAGGATTGAACGACAATAAACATAGCATTTTATTTTTATTGTATAATTGCATTTATTAAAATAATAATATATGAACTACGAATTTATATTGGTTGAACCGGCATACCATACACATATTGCATTAATTCGGTTAAATCGCCCTAAAGAGCTTAATGCATTGAATTTGCAATTAATGTTAGAAATAAAACACGCATTGGCAGAGTTTGATGCAAATGATGAAGTTCGGTGCATAATAATTACAGGTAATGAGCGAGCTTTTGCAGCCGGAGCAGATATAAAACAAATGGAGAGTAAAACGGCTATTGATATGTTAAAAATAGACCAGTTTGAAACTTGGGACCAAATACGTAAAACCAAAAAACCTATTATAGCAGCCGTTAGCGGATTTTGTTTAGGTGGTGGGTGCGAATTGGCTATGACATGTGACATGATTGTAGCAAGTGATACTGCTAAGTTTGGGCAACCCGAAATAAAATTGGCTATAATGCCAGGTGCCGGAGGTACCCAACGCTTAACTAAAGCCGTAGGCAAGGCATTGGCAATGGAAATGGTATTAACCGGAAAGTTTATTAGTGCCGATGAGGCTCATTCAGCAGGATTAATAAATCGGGTAGTACCACAAGAGTTATATCTGGATGAAGCGGTTAAACTTGCAAAAGAAATTGCCCTACAATCTCCGGTGGCTATACGTTTAGCAAAAGAAAGTGTATTAAAATCGTTTGATAGCGGATTACAAGAAGGATTATTTTTTGAACGCAAGAATTTTTATATGTGCTTTGCAAGCGATGATCAAAAAGAGGGGATGAATGCTTTTGTTGAGAAAAGAAAGCCTGATTTTAAAGGAAAGTAAACTACCTAAGAATTGTTTTTATGCAATAATCTTGTTTTAGTTAAAGTTTGGTATGAGATTTGTTTTCTGTAAAAAAATAATAAAAAAATGAAACGATTATTTATTCTCATCCCGGTAACAATAGCATTACTTGTTGCCCCTTCATGTGCAAATAGGAAAGTTACACGTGTAGATCCTGCACTGCAAACCGATTTAAGTGGTAGATGGAACGATAGTGATTCCAGATTGGTTGCAAACGAAATGATTTCTACTATTTTGTCAAGTGCTTGGCGTCCGGTATTTGAACAAAAAACATCACGTAAACCGGTTATTATAATTGGTAATGTAAAAAATAAAACTTCGGAGCAAATAGATCCGGTAACGTTTATTAAAGACTTAGAAAAAGCATGTATCAACTCAGGAGTTGTATCGGTGGTACAATCCGGTGAAGACAGAAATCAGGTAAGAGAAGAAAGAAACGATCAACAAACTTTTTCAAGTGAAGACACCAAAAAGAAGTGGGGCAAAGAAAAAGGAGCTGATTTTATGGTAACAGGAGTAATTAGTTCTATTACTGACCAATATAAAAATCAAAAAACCGTTTATTACCAGGTAGATTTAGAATTAACTGACTTAGAAAATAACGAGAAAGTTTGGATTGGTGATAAAAAGATTAAAAAAGCCATTAAAAACTAAGCGATAGCTCCCATCCTAATGTATAAAACATTTAAAATAGCATTGCTTTTTGCTGTGGTGTTTTCTATTACCTCGTGTGCAACATTTTACCAACAAAACATAAAAATGATGGATGCTGCATACAAAGGTGATTACACCACTGCAAATGCTATTTTAGAAAAAAGTAAACTGAAAAAACAAAAACGAAACCAACTTTTATATCTGCTAAATAAAGGCTCGTTATTGTTTATGGAAAACAAATTTGTTGAAAGCAATACATATTTTCAGCAGGCAGATTATTTAATTGAAGATTTTCAAAAAAATTATTTAACTGCGGCAACCTCGTTTGTTGTTAATCCTACTATACAAGCCTATGAAGGCGAGAACTTTGAAAAAGTTCTTGTTCATTATTATTCAACAATTAATTATTTAATGCTTGGAAAATTAGATGAAGCATTGGTTGAGTGTAAGCGAATGGAGTTAAAACTTCAAAAAATTACAGATTATTATAAAGGGAAAAATAATTATAAAAATGATGCTTTTGTTTACCTCTTAAGTGGCATTGTGTATGATGCTCAAAAAGATTACAATGCTGCATTTATAGCGTATAGAAATGCCTATAATGTTTATAAGGATGAATATCAGCCCAGCATGGGAATTGCAATACCTGAGCAGTTAAAAGAAGACTTGATTAGATCAGCATTGCTTACCGGATTTACTGAAGAGGCAAATACCTATAAAAAAGAATTTAAGCTCGAAGATTTTGTATTAACTAATGAAATGAAAAATCAGGCAGTAGTATTTTGGAATAATGGATTAGGTCCAATTAAAGACGAATGGAGTGTTAACTTTAGTATAATACCTGCCGGAAATGGATATGTGAATTTTACAAACTGGGATTTAGGTATGAATATTCCATTTTATGCCGGAAATGATGCAAAAGAAATGGCGAAGCTAAATTTTATCCGTGTGGCTTTTCCTAAATACATAACACGTGAGCCTGTAATAAAGAATGCGATATTGGTTATTGACTCATTGCAAAAAACATATGCGTTTAGTGAGGCAGAAAACATTGATAAAATAGCATACACTTCAATTAATGATAGATTTTTAAAAGAAATGAGTACTGCATTAGCGAGACTTGCATTGAAACAAGTAGCAGTGGCTGCAACAAATAAAAATAATGAAATTGCAGGATCGGCATTAAGTATATTAAATGCAGTTACAGAAAAAGCAGATACCCGAAACTGGCAATTTTTACCCCATACAATTAATTATGCTCGGATTCAAACGTCACCCGGTATGCATACACTTACTTTTAAAGGTGGAAAAGAGTTAATAAATATTCCTATTGAAATAAAACCTAACAGTACTATTTTTAAAATAATTCAATCGCCAAATTTTAATGGCTATACCGATAGGAAAAAATAAAAAATGCCGACAAAAGAGTCGGCATTTTTTTGAATTATAGTTTATTTATGCTGTTGCACTTTTTAATTTTTTAGCAGCTTCTAAAATTTTAGGCAGCACATCAAAAGCATCACCAACTATTCCATAATCAGCAGCTTTAAAGAATGGGGCTTCAGGGTCTTTGTTTATAGCAACAATAACCTTACTTGAGCTTACACCGGCTAAATGTTGTATTGCTCCACTTATACCAATTGCAATATATAAATTTGGTTTTATGGTAATACCAGTTTGTCCTACGTGCTCACTGTGTGGTCGCCAATCCATATCACTAACCGGTTTTGAACATGCGGTAGCAGCGCCTAATACCGATGCAAGTTCTTCAATTATACCCCAATTTTCAGGACCTTTCATGCCTCTTCCGCCACTTACTACTAATTCTGCTTCTGTTAATGAAATTTTTCCGGTAACTCTAGATACGTTTTCAATAGTTGTTGCGAAATCTTTTTCATTAAAAGTTACTTCAACATTTTCAACAGATGCTGTTTTGCCAAATTCTTTTACATCAAATGTATTTGGTGTAATTGCTAAAATTTTTATTGGTGTAGTGATATTTACATCAGCAAAAGCTTTTCCGCTGAAAACAGTTTTTCTAACTACAAAACCATTACTTGTGTTAGGTAATGAAACCACACCGGATACTACACCTGCGTTTAATTTTGCCGCTATTCTTCCGGATATAGATTTTCCTGAAGAAGTGTTTGACAAGACAATTATTGTTGCATTTTGTTGTGAAGCAACACTTGCTATTGCAGTTGCATAGCTTTCTGCTCTGAATTCATTAAGCTTATCGGATTTTATTGAAACTACTTTGTCTGCACCATATTTTCCTAATTCTGCATTTTTTGAATCATCTGTGTTTCCTAAAACAACTGCAACACAAGATGTGCTATTGCTTTGAGCCAAATTAGCTGCATAAGAAACAGCCTCCAAAGTTGATTTTTTAAAATTGCCATTTATATTTTCTGCAAATACTACTATCATAATTATTCTCCTTATTATTAAATTACTCTTGCTTCGTTGTGTAATAAATCTATTAGTTGTTCAGCTTGTTCAGCCGGAATTAATTTTACTCCTGCTTTTGGTTTTGGCAATTCAAAATTAATAGTAGGAGTACTTGCGTTTACAGTTGATGGTTCTATTACTGTCAAAGGTTTTGTTCTTGCAGCCATAATACCTCTCATATTAGGAATACGAGGCTCTGCTAATTCTTGTTGTGCACTTACTACTAATGGTAATGCGCAGGATAATTTTTCTTTTCCTCCATCTATGTCTCTTTCCATAGTAGCATTGTTGGAATCAATTTGGATAGAAGTAATTAAATTAATTGATGGCATTTCTAACATTTCTGCAACAATATTTCCTACTAATCCACCATTGTAATCAATGGATTCTCTTCCTGTAAATATCAAATCAAAACCATTATCTTTAGCATACTTAGCAATTTGTTCAGCAACAAAAAATGCATCAATAGGTTCAGCATTAATGCGTACAGCATCGTTTGCCCCAATAGCCAAAGCTTTGCGAATACTTGGTTCAGCATCACTTAATCCTACATTAATTACTGTAACCGTACTTCCTGCATTTTGTTCAGCAATTTCTAATGCTTTGGTTAGTGCTACCTCATCGTATGGGTTGATAATGAACTGAACTCCTGCTGAATTAAACTTTGTGTTATTGTCGTTGAATGATACCTTAGCCGTTGTGTCTGGTACATTACTTATACAAACTAAAATTTTCATAAATTAAATTTATTTTTTATTTTTACCATTACTAATTCATAAATTAGTGCTGCAAAAGTAACCAAATTATAGATTTAAAAAATGCCTTCACAAAGAATTCAAAAACTCATTGAAATGATTGACAAACATCAAAACGATGTTTATTTGTATTATGCCTTGGGTACTACATATTTGGAAGAAGGCAATTTAATAGAGGCTGAAAACTGGTTTAAGAAAGTATTACAATTGGAGCCAGATAATATTGCTGCTCATTATCAGTTGGGCATATTACTACATAAGCGTGGCGTAGAAAAAGAGGCAATTACGCTATTTGAACATGGTTTGAAATTAGCAAACATAAAAGGCGATTTAAAAACCGTAAACGACTTTAAAACTGCTATTGAAGAAATTTTGTTTTAATAAATTAGTTCTCTAATCATTGCATTCCATTAACAGTAAGTCTCCTTGTTGGTGGCTTATTGTAACAATACCGTCATGTGCTGAACTATTACTGCTGCTGGTTTTATAGCCTAAGTTTAGTTCCATATCAGTTAAATCATAAGATAACCCAGTGCTGGTTACACCCATAACTTTGCCAACCGGCATTAATGAGATTGGTGTGTTTTTATTATACCATTTTTTAAATTGTTTGGGCAGTTGAAATATTTTTGAATAATTGTCATACAACACAATTTTTATCTTGTTTTGATACCGAACAATGTCGGTAATATTACTTAAATTGTGATCCGCTCTTTTGCCTGTTGCCCAAATAATATTTACTGCACTAAAACCTTTACCTATCAAAAATTCAATCCCTTTTTGCAAATCGGTTTTATCTTGGTTTGGGGTGTGTACAATTTCAATTTTTTGTTGTTTTTGTACTTTATCAAATGCTTCACTTTTACTATCAAAGTCACCTAACAATACATCTATTTTTATACCTAATTCCAATACTCTTGTAATGGCACCATCCAGCACAACTACATACGGATTCCACTCTAAAAGTTGCCCAATAATTTCCATCGAACAGGTTTCACCATTTGCAATTATTAATGCCGGCTCCTGGTTGTCTTTTACTATTGCGTGTGATGTCATTCCGTTTATTTATTTAATATTAACATCCGATATAAGCTCCATTCCGGCTTCTTTATTTACCAGTTCTACAATTTTAAATCGCTGGTAATTCAGTTCCTGTTTTAATGCAGCAGATTCGATGTGAAGTATTAATTTTCCTTCAAAAAAGTATATATTTTTAGTTTGTGAAGCGATTAATTTTCCAACTATTTTTTCCCAATTATTTATAACATTAATCTCTGCCAATTTCCAATCGAGTTTTTCTTCTTTTAAAAACTCTTGAATTGCTTCACTTAATGTTTGGTCGTTTAATCTTTTTTTTGCCATGTATCAAAGTTCGTTAATTGTACCGTTTGTAACTGAAAAAAATTTTAGTTCAATATTGTGTAAACTCTCAAAGGTGTGTTTAACACGTTCAGGATGTGTGTCGGTAATAAATATTTGACCAAATTTATTACCTGTAATTAATTGTAAAAGGTACTTTAAACGCGTTTCGTCTAATTTCTCAAAAATATCATCCAATAATAGCAAAGGAGTTTTATTCATATTTTGTTTCAACAGAAAATATTGTGCTAATTTTAATGCTATGATAAAAGATTTTTGTTGCCCTTGTGAACCTGTTTTTTTTATATCATAATTGTTGAATTTAAACAATAAATCATCCTTATGTATTCCTTTGGTGGTGCGTTGGTTTATAAAATCTATTTGCCTTTGTTGATTTAACAATGTTGAATAATCAGTTGCATGTAAATCGCTTTGATACTCTATTGAAACGGTTTCATTTGTTTGTGAGATTTCAATGTATAAACGCTGAAATAATGGAGTAAACTCGGCTAAAAATTGTTTGCGAGTATTGAAGATGTATTCTCCGTTAGAGATTAACTGTGTATCGTAGCTATCTATTAAAATTTTATCGTACCGATTTTGTTCTGCAAATTGTTGTAATGTTTTGTTCCGTTGTTCTATAGTTCGATTATATTGTATTAAAGCATTTAGATATTGTTTATCAATTTGAGCAATCATTCCGTCCAAAAATTTTCTACGCATATCGCTTCCCTCATAAAGTAAAAAAATATCATTTGGAGAAATTATTACCAATGGAATTGTGCCAATGTGTGTGCTTAATTTTTTAACTTCGTTATTATTTACATTTAAAGTTTTCTTTCCATTTTGGTATGAAATAAAAATACTTTCATTAATTGAATTGTGTAATAAATTCGCCTTTACAGTAAAGTATTCCTCACCATGTTTGATGTGATTGACATCAATAGGTACAAAGTAACTTTTAGTAAATGACAAGTAGTAAATAGCATCTAAAATATTTGTTTTGCCGGCTCCATTGGCACCCACAAAGCAGTTTACTTGCTTACATAGCTTAATTGAAGAATTTGAATAATTCTTAAAATTGTTTAATACTAATGAAGTTATGCTTAACATGAATACACAAATATAATTTTAAAACTCAGGTATATATTTTTCATGAATTAGTAAATACTAATACCGAATTGTAATTGTCTGCTTTTATAATTTCTGCTTCTTTAAAAAATATTTTTAAAGTATTGAAGTCGTTTTTTTGAGATACGCTTTCAGTAATTACATTAAATACGATAATACCATTTGAATTAAGTAAAGTAATTATTCGGTTACAGAAGGCTTCACTGATGAATTTTTTTGGAACCATGTTGTCTTGAAAAACATCTACAATTATCAAATCAAATGTTTGGGTATTATTTAAGGTAAAATCAAAAGCATCATCAATAATTGTTTGAAGGTTTTTAAATCTGTTTATATTAAAAATTTCATTTGCAATTGATAGCATTGTAGAGTCATGTTCTATAGCAACAATTGAAGGATTTAATTTGCACTCTTCGTAAATAATAGTAGGTACGCTGCCTCCACCCAAGCCAAGTAATAATATTGATTTAGGATTACGTTGCTTAATATTTATTTTTTCAAAAACTGTTTGAAAAACCCGATGCAATGAATCATAGGATTGATTTGCATTTTGCGTATTTAATACCAATTTGTTATTAATGAACCAAAGATCAATTGTTCCGTTAGTGGCACTTTGCCATGTTTTAATTTTTATTCCCCACAGATAGCTTTCGATGGTTTTTATAAATCTTTTGATCTTGGTTTTACTTAACATGATTGATTATTAATGTAAGTTTTTAAGCAATCAATTAGGGCATATTTGTAAATTCAAAGATGCAAAAACTAATCTCCATATAAATTTATTTACCGATACAAAATTTGCTAAAAATATTTGCCAATAAATCATCGGAAGTAATGGTACTACCTGTTATTTCCCCTAAATGAAACAATGCCTTACGAATATCAAACGCAAGTAGTTCGCCTGTTATTTGCGTATCTATACCGTTTAGAATTATTTGTAGTGCATCATTAGCATGTTGTAGTGCTTCGTAATGCCTAAGGTTGGTTAAAACTACATCATTTTTCACTTTGTCTTTTCTTACTATTTCTAATAAGCGTTCTTTTAGTAAATCAATTCCTGTTTTGTCTTTTGCAGATAGTGAGATTGTGTTATTGTCAATTGTATTTGGCTTTGTTAAAAGATCAATCTTATTTGCAACCGGTATTACTACAGCATTGGTATTTGTAAAACGCGACAACTCATCAATTAATTCACTAGTATTTGTTTTTGATGCATCATACAGATAGATAATAATGCTTGCTTTTTGGAGTTTATCAAAAGTGCGCTCTATGCCAATATTTTCAATACTATCAGCAGTATTATCTCGAATGCCTGCTGTATCTATTAAGCGAAAAACAATTCCATCTATAACAAAAGCTTCTTCAATTGTATCACGTGTTGTGCCGGCAATTTCGCTAACAATGGCTCGCTCTTCGTTAATTAATGCATTTAATAATGTTGATTTTCCTGCATTTGGTTTTCCTGCAATTACAGTAGGTATTCCGTTTTTAATTGCATTTCCATATTTAAATGATGCAAGCAACTCTTCAATTATAGATTTTATTTGAATTACCAATCGAATAAGGTCTTCTCTTTTTGCAAATTCAACATCCTCTTCGGCAAAGTCTAATTCCAGTTCAATTAAAGAAGCAAAATTTATAAGCCGTTCGCGCATTTCAGCAATTTGATTGCTAATGCCTCCACGCATTTGCATCATAGCCGTCCGATGACTTTCCTCACTATTACTTGCAATCACATCAGCTACTGCTTCAGCCTGGCTTAAGTCAAGTTTTTTATTTAAAAAAGCACGCAATGTAAATTCTCCCGGTTTTGCTAATCGGCATCCTTTACTTACTAATAATTGTAATATTTGTTGTTGTATAAAAGGTGAACCATGGCAACTTATTTCAATAGTATCTTCACCGGTATATGATTTAGGATTGATAAACAACGATACCAATACTTCATCCAATATTTTTGAATCAGAAATTATTTTACCGAAATGTATAGTATGACTAGGTTGTTTAATTAAACTTTTATCCGGAAAAATTGAATCAACAATTTCAAGTGCTTTGTTTCCGCTAACACGAATTACACCAATTGCACCAACACCATTTGCTGTTGCTAATGCACATATCGTATCATTTAAATCTTGTTTATTGTATATACTCACCGAGCCAAAGGTACTAATAACAACATGTAAAAATTAATCATTCAATAAAACTATGTTTAAACTTGATTTTACACAATAAAATTGAAATAATCTTTGCAAACCTAAACGAATAGCATTTATAAAATTGAAATTCATGGGTAAATTATTTAATGTTCGATAGACCAGTATATTTATTCGATTTTTTGTAAAGTTTGGGTATGATTGACATAAAAAATAGGTTTACTTTCTGTTTAAACTTTGCACAATGGTAAATTTTATTAGTTTTGCACTTCTTTTTTAAGGAAATGGCAAAAGCAAAATATTCAAAAGAACAATACCAAACATGGTATGAGCAGATGCTACTGATGAGGAGATTTGAAGAAAAGTCAGCTCAATTGTATGGTCAGCAGAAAATTAAAGGTTTCTGTCATTTATATATAGGTCAAGAAGCCATAGTTGCCGGAACAGTAAGTGCTACTAAAAAAGACGATAGACACATAACAGCCTACCGTGATCATGCACATGCATTGGCATTGGGCGTATCGGCTCGAGCTGTAATGGCTGAGTTGTATGGAAAGGCTACAGGATGTAGTAAAGGAAAAGGAGGAAGTATGCACATGTTTAGCAAAGAACATAATTTCTTTGGTGGGCATGGAATAGTTGGAGGGCAGATTCCTTTAGGAGCAGGCATTGCATTTGCTGATATGTACCGTGGGGAGGATCAGGTTACAATATGTAGCTTTGGCGATGGAGCAGCAAGACAAGGAGCTTTGCATGAAACTTTTAACATGGCAATGCTTTGGAAACTACCTGTAATATTTATTGTTGAAAATAACGGATATGCAATGGGAACCTCATTGGAACGTACAACAACAGTAACTGATATGTCAAAAATTGGATTAAGCTATGAAATGCCTAGCTTTGTGGTAAATGGAATGTTGCCGGAAAATGTGCATGAAGCAATATTGGAGGCAGCTGATAGGGCACGAAAAGGCGAAGGCCCAACTTTATTAGATATTCGCACGTATCGGTATCGTGGACATAGCATGAGTGATCCGGCAAAGTATCGTACCAAAGAAGAGGTTGAAGCATATAAAAAACAAGACCCTATTGAAGTGGTTAAAGAAACAATGTTAAAGAATAAGTTTGCTGACGAGAAGTGGTTTGATGAATTGGAGACTAAAGTAGAAGAAATTATACAAGATTCAGTAGATTTCTCCGAAAATTCACCTTGGCCAACTGAAGAGTCTTTGTGGGAGGATATATATGCACAACACGACTATCCGTTTATAAAAGAATAATCATTAAATTAATAATATTAAAACTTCTGAAATAGTATATGACAAAAAAGACAAACAATGAATTAGATTTAGATGTAGCGTTGGCTGACACTACACACAAATTGGAGACTTTGTATTTAAATAACAAAAAAAATATAAATATTGCAGTTATAGCAATTATTGCAGTGGTTGCCGGATATTTTGGTGTAAAGAAATTTTATTTTGAACCAAAAGAAAAAGAAGCCCAAGTGGAAATTTTTAGAGCGCAGCAATACTTTGAAAAAGACTCATTTGCAATGGCTTTAAAAGGTAATGGGCAGTTTAAAGGATTTGTTGAAATTGCAGACGAATACAGTGGAACTAAAGTTGGAAATTTAGCGCATTATTATGCAGGTGTTTGTATGCTACGTACAGGCGATTATAATGGTGCAATTGATATGTTAAAAGGGTTTTCATCCGATAATGCACTTATTGGTCCATTAGCAGCCGGATTACTTGGGGATGCTTATGTAGAAAGCGGTGATGTAGAAAGTGGAGCTAAGCAATATTTAAAAGCGGCACGTATGAATAAAAACAAAGCCACCTCACCGGTGTTTTATAAAAAGGCAGGAATAGCATTGGAATCATTAAAGAATTATTCCGAAGCAATTGATGCTTATACCAATATCAAAACAGATTTTTCGGATACGCAAGAGGGAGCAGATATTGATAAGTATATTGCACGGGCAACTGCTTTAAACGAAGGGAAATAAAAAGTAATTAAATTTAGTTAAACGCCTAAACCATCAAAGTTTAGGCGTTTTTTATTTGTGTTAAGATTTAATTTTTATAAATACACATTTCAAAAGGTCATATTTGTATTGTAATAATAAGATATGAAAATAGGAATAGTATGTTATCCAACTTATGGAGGAAGTGGCGTAGTAGCAACTGAATTAGGGAAAGCACTTGCTGAGCGTGGGCATAAAATTCATTTTATTAGCTACAAGCAGCCGGCACGATTGGATTTTTTTACCAATAGTTTGTTTTATCATGAAGTGTATGTTAATAATTATCCTTTATTTGAGTATCCCCCATATGAAACCACCCTTTCGGGCAGATTGGTGGATGTAATTAAAGTAGAAAAATTGGATGTTTTGCATGTGCATTATGCCATTCCACATGCTTCAGCAGCAATATTTGCAAAACAAATATTAGCAGCAGAAGGAATTCATATACCTATTGTTACTACATTGCATGGAACCGATATTACATTAGTTGGCAAAGACGCATCCATTCTTCCCGTAATAACTTATGCAATGAATATGTCAGATGCATTAACTTCTGTTTCCGAATCTTTAAAGAACGATACCTATAAACTGTTTAATGTTACTAAAGATATTAAAGTAATTCCTAATTTTATTGATTTCGATAGATTCAGTAAAAAAAGTAGAGAGCACTTCCGAAAAGCTATTACTACTAATAATGAAAAGTTACTTGTACATACCAGTAATTTCCGAAAAGTGAAAAGGGTAGATGATGTAGTTAAAACATTTGCACTGCTTGAAAAACAACTACCGGCTAAGTTGCTATTGGTAGGCGATGGACCCGAAAGACAACACATAGAAATTTTGTGTAGAGAGATGGGATTATGGGACAAAGTGATATTTTTAGGTAAGCAGGATCAGGTAGAAGAAATACTTTCTGTATGTGATTTGTTTTTGTTGCCAAGCGGAACAGAAAGTTTTGGATTAGCCGCATTAGAGGCAATGGCATGCGAAGTTCCGGTAATTAGTAGTAATGCAGGTGGTATTCCTGAATTAAATATTGATGGTGTAACAGGATATTTATGTGATGTAGGTGATTTTACTACAATGGCTGAAAAAGCAATTAAAATCTTATCGGATAATACCACTTTGAAGCAATTTAAAGCAAATGCCAAAGCTCGAGCACTTGAGTTTCATATTAGTAAAATATTACCACAGTACGAGTCGGTGTATGAGAGTGTTGTTAATCAAGCTGTAAAATAATAATCAATTTGTTTTTGTAATTTTATTATTCAGAAATTTCCTAATAATCTTTAAGAAAATATTAGGTGCATTATGCAATGAAAATTGTGTTAATAATGTTTACTTCGCTACAAGAAAAATTTTATTATGAGAAAAATATATACATACACACAAAAATTACTAACAGTAGTTGGGGTTTTGGTATTGTTGCTGGCTGGTACGATGCAGGAAGCAAAGGCATCACACTTCGTAGGTGGCGATATTGAATATAAATGTATTGGCCCTCGTAAATGGTTAATTAAACTTACCATGTATAGGGATTGCACGGGTTGTGCTACTTGTTATTCTGCAGGTAACATTGGTGCTTCATTAACTCCGGCAATGGTTGCTAAGCCTAATACAACACTTAATCCACCGGGCTGCACAGCTACTCCTAATAGTGTAACTGTACCTATGCAACTTAAAAAAGTTGAAGACGTGGGTAAAGAGTTAGTTGCAATATGCGGAAATGTTGGTAAAAATGGTTGTACCAATTTAGGAACAGTAACACCAGGGCCTTATACTCCATCTATTGAAAAGTGGATTTTTGAAGGAGAGTTAAATTTAAGTATGCCTACTTTAAATAGTTCTACTTGTAAATTTTGGGATATATCTTATACTTCCAATGCACGAAATTCAGGTATGACTAACGTGCCGTCAGAGGATTTTTCAATTGGTGCTACTATAAATATTTTCGACCGTTCCACTACGCCTTGTATTAATAATTCTCCGGAAATTAGAAATGAGCCGGTTGCAATTGTTTGTTCGGGTCAAGAAAATATTTTGAATATGGGTGCCGTTGATCCGGATAACGATTCATTAACGTATGAATTAGGAAAAGCGTTTAAAAACTATCCTAACACAATTGCAACATACATGGCACCATTTAGTTCATTCTATCCATTCCCATTGAATAGTATGAAAGCACCTCATATTAATTACCCGCAGCCAAATGGACCTTATGTAGTAGTTGATACCATAGCAGGAGATGTTGGATTTAATGCTGTATATAATGGATCTTCTTACATGTTTGGTGATATGACCATGTACATAAGGCAATGGACATACGATGCTAATGGGCAACCGGTTTTAGCAGGAATAACCATGCGCGATATGCAGATTTACGTTGTAAATTGCCCTGCTAATAATCCACCACGTATCACTACTAATCCGGCATTACAGCCGGGTAATAGACCGAAGTTTGATTATACTGTGTGTGCAGGAGAGCAGCTTTGCTTTACAGTTATTGCTAAAGATACGGATGTTTATCCTGCAATTCCTCGATTTGATACAACAAAAATTTCATGGAATCAAGCGATTGTAAGACCGGGCAAATTGACTTTTGGGCCAACATATACTCCAGGTCCTGGTTTGCCACGCCCACGTGAAGACAGTTGGCAATTTTGTTGGCAAACTGAAGAAGAAGATGGAAGAACATTACCATATTATTTCACAGTTAGTGCTATTGATAATTTCTGTCCTCGTGTAGGTAGAGCAACTCGTTCATTTAGTATTACCGTTTCGCCTACTCCAAAAGGTACAGGTGTTGAAACGGATTTGAAATGTGGTAAACGGGTGTATAGGGTTATAAAAACTGACCCTAAGCAGGATTTTACATCTGCTACATTAGAAATTGCGAACAAACCAAATGATTGGTCATTTACTTATGGAAAGCGAACAAAAGTTGCACCATTGCCAAATCCACCAGCTAATGGTGCGCCTATTAGTGCTCCTCGGACTTTAATTACTGATACTTTTACATATACAATAGGAGGGAAATACTTAGTTAAATACACATTAAATGGAAAAGGGATAGCCCCAGGACAGTTTTGTACAAAAATTTATTATGATACCATAGTAGTTGATACCAATGTAGTGGGTTTTGTTAAAGATACTTTTGTATGTAAGGGTACACAAATTACTTTAACAGCAAGTGCTAAGTGGGGTACAAGTCCATACACTTATCGATGGTTTAGAAACAACACAAACGGGAGCCCGGTTCATGGTCCAAGTAATTCGGCATTTAATTTTACAACAACTGATACAGTAACTACAAAGTACTATGTGCGAGTAGTAGATTTAGGAGGTTGCCAACATACCGATAGTATGACTCTTGATGTAAAATCATTACCAAAGCCTTTGTTTGCACCGGATAGTATGCGCTTGTGTTTTGGTGATTCATTTTTATTAGATGCTGGAAACAATGGAGGAAATATTGCAAGTTATAAATGGTCTAAAGGTTCTACAGTATTAAGTGATACATCACAAACAATAGTTAGAAGTGATTCCGGTAACTTTACAATTTTAATGACAGATACATTTGGTTGTAAACAAAGTTCAATGTTGCGTTTGCGGGTAAATAGTCCGGTGATTGTAACTGCCGGTATTGATACCGCGTTATGTCCTAAAGATACAATAAAGATAGGTGCAAAAGGAGGGTACAAGTACCAGTGGGATAAGATTCAGGGACCAGGTTTGGCAAATGTTGTTCCTAAAGGATACAAAGATTCAATTTCTGTAACGCCTCTTATTACTACTGATTATGTTGTAACTGCATTTGTTTCCTATCCGGATACAGCTAAAAGTTATTTAGAGTGTAGTAGTAAAGATACAATTCGAGTTACCGTTCGTCCTGTACCAAATCTATCCCCGGTAATACCACAAAGTATATGTATGAAGCATGGTGGAGACATGATATTACCATTTAGAACAATAACACCGGCAAATCAAACAGGTGGAGTAGGTAATTGGAGTTTTAATAAGGCACCTGGAGCAATTAAAAATGTTGGTATTTCAACTGTATTATATTTAGATAGCTTACCAAGTGTTCCAAAGGATACGTTTTATCCTTCTATGCAAACTAATTTATCGGGGGCTTCGCAGGTGTATTATTTTAAATACTCCTATCGTGGTCCTGCTTCAATGGGGGCTTGTTTAAAAGAAGATTCAATTATGGTGCGTGTATTGGCACTACCTAAGGTAACAGCCGGCACGGATAAAACATTATGTATAAACAGAGCTACACCATTTAATATGGATGAACATGATCACTACCCACCTGACATTAGTGGTAAAAATGGAATTTGGACTGTTTCATTAGGAGGCGGATTAGATTCTGTTGTAAATATGATTTCAACAAAGTATAGCTTTATACCTACAAAACCGGGAGTATTGTTACACCCACAAAAAAATCTTTTAAAATATAAATATACAATTAACTATACTATTCCACTTGGTGGTGGTATAGTGGGGTGTGTAAATACAGATAGTGTTGAATTTACGGTAGTTCCAACACCGGATATTGATGCAGGTAAAGATTTTGCAGTGTGTAAAAATGAACCTGTATTTAAAATTTCAGATAAAGCAGAATCAAAAACTACATCTACAATACCTGGTTCTACGTTTTGGAGTTTAGCTCCTAACCAAACACCTAATATTAGCGAAGCAATAATTGGAGGGCAAAGCTTTAATGCCCCAAGTGAAAAGGTCCCTGTTGTTGGTGGAACATGGAAGTTGTATTATACCGAT
>JACFNJ010000291.1 GCA_019454865.1 Bacteroidia bacterium | reverse complement strand
AAATTTATCAAGAAGACTTCCTGTAAAAATAAATAAAGATGAAATAAACTTGTTATGCGTAAGCTACAATCAAATGCTTGATCGCTTAGAAACTTCTTTTTTGATGCAGCGAAATTTTGTTTCCAATGCATCGCATGAGTTTAGAACACCAATTACTGCAATGCGTGCACAAATTGAAGTTATGCTGATGCAAGAAAGATCAAATCAAGAATACATAAAAACCTTAGATTCGCTAAAAAATGATATTGATAACCTTCGCCAATTGATTGATGGATTAGGTGAGCTTTCCAAGATAAATGCACAAAATTCACTTAATGACGGCAATCCGGTTTCAATAATAGATGCAGTAGATGAAGCACGTATTGAAGTGCTAAAATCAAACCCAGGATACCAAATTGGCTTTGTAATACAGGATTACTCGGAAGACATGGCTACAATTTTTGTTAATGGAAATCATTTTCTATTAAAATCTCTTTTCAAAAATCTAATTGATAATGCCTGTAAATTTAGTACAGATAAAAAATGTAATGTAGTTATAAGTACTACACTTCATGATACTAAAGTTAATATAAAAGACAACGGACCCGGAATAGATGCCAAAGACCTCCCACATATTTTTGAGCCCTTTTATCGTACCAACGATACCCGTAATGTAACCGGACATGGCATTGGATTATCACTTGTAAAACGAATCATTGAAATTCACAACGGGAAGATTGATGTAAAATCAGAGTTATCAAAAGGTAGCGAATTTGAAATTACATTACCATTGTATTTCACCTAATAGTTGAAATTTTTATACCAACTAAAAGCTACTTGTACCAAAAATAAAACGAAGTAGAAATAACACCGCCTTTAAATTCACCCTTACTTATTCCATCCATATCGTAATGTGAAATAACTGAACGTTGGTTATAATCCAAAGCGTTTCCAACATAAATTTCATTATTTAACGAATCGTAATTCAATGCCCAAAGTGCTCCGTTAGGAATACTAATAAATGGAGTTTCGGAAGGTGGTGTGGATGAAATGGTATAGCTATAAATTTCTTTATTTATCCAAAACAACCGAGTACCACTATTGTTTATTCGAAGTTTTATTGCCCCATGCTCAGAGCGTGGTTGAATTGGATAGGATTGCATGATAGAATTGTCAGTCGGTTGAATTTGTTGCAAAGCACCATTTTTAAAATTAGAAGTACTATTGCTACCAGCTGAAAGCACCCATATCGTTTTGTTTTTATCAACCTGAATACTATTAGGGAAATAAGCCAACTTTACACTATCAATTAATTCATCTGTTGTTGTATTTATTACGTACAACAAATCTTTATTAGTAACCGTTACATACAACTTATCATCCAACAACACCATCTCTTCGCAATTACCTGTAATTGGAATTGTAGATTGGATAGCATTCGTTTGAATATTTACTACTTTAATTCCACCATTGTAGTATTCGCTTACATAAGCTTTATCAGCATCTTTAAAGCAAATGTATCGTGGCGATTTAAACCCGGTAATAGTTGCTATTGACGATAAATCCGGTAGGTTCACAACTTCTATTTTTGCAGAATTATTTACAACTAAATACCCCTTATCTCCCAACCTGTTCATGGATTGTAACACATCGCCTAAAGGTCTTCCGTTTTTATTTTCGAAAGCATTTGTATTTACAGAATTGTCAGCAAAAGAAAGGTAATCAATAGTAGCATTGCCGGATTGAAAGTTACCTTCATTCAATACATACAAATATCCATTTGCAGGTTTTAAATCCGGCTTGTCTTCAACTTCTATCGGGGGCTTCTCGCACGATGCAAGAAGCCCTAATAGAAAAA
>JACFNJ010000027.1 GCA_019454865.1 Bacteroidia bacterium | reverse complement strand
TGCATACAAAGCATCTTTGTCGCAATTAGAACCAGGGAAAATAATTATACCTACTTTCATGTTTGAATTTCTTAAAAATTATGCAGCGCAAAGGTAGAATAAAGAACAGCAGATACAAAAACAATTATTTATGAAATAGGCAATTCAACGTAAAAAGTTGTGCCTTTACCTATTGTAGTTTCAAACCAAATTTTTCCTTTATGTGCATCTACTATTTGTTTTGAAATAGCTAACCCCAAACCGAAAGAGTGCTCACCACTTGTACCACTTTGGCCAACACCAATGTTTTGACTAAAAATACGTGGTTTCATTTCTTCAGAAATTCCGGTTCCGCTATCTTTTACACTTATTATAATGTGATTATCTTGTACAATAGAATTAACAGCAATGGAAGTGTTGGGGTAACTAAATTTTATGGCATTGGAAAGTAGATTATTAATTACTCGCCAAATTTTTTGCTCATTTATTTTAACTTTAACTGATTTTGCTTCCAATGTAATGGTTTGCTTCTTTGCAATTGCTGCACTTTTAGCCATTTCTACACACGATTGCAGTACCTGTAAAATATCTACCGAATGTTTTTCGAGTGTTTCGTTTTCTTTATTCAACAACAACAAATCTTCTATAAACTCTAAAGCATTGTTTCCTGCCTTTTCTACCATGCTTATGTATTCGTTTAGCTCATCTTTGCCAATATCTTCATCAAATTTCATAAGCCTTACTATACTCATAATACCGGCAATTGGGCTACGCAAATCATGTGCAACAACTTTTAATATTCGTTTGTTTTCGGTATAACTGTTTTCTAACGAAACCATGCTTTTTTGCAGTTTCTCGTTGTATGCTTTTATTTCTTTTGCTTGCTTGCGGAAACGATTATGACTACGCTGAATAATTACAATAAAAACAATTAGTGAACACAAAAAGAAGAAAATGGTATAGAGAATAAATTGTTGTGATTTCCCCTTTTCTTCCAGTAATACTATTTTATGTTGTCCTTCAATTTTATCGTAGTTTTTAAGTATATCCGAGTTTGATTTTAGCGATGCTATTACATCGTTTTGTGTGGAGTCGTATATTTTATTGTATGCTTCAAGATGTGCCTTTGCCAGTTTATAATCTCCCTTTTTTTCATAATATTTTTCGTATATTTTTTGCATACGCAATCTTGATGTTTGATTGGTATATTCTAAAGGTGTTTGTTCAATTTCCTTTATCAATGTATTAGCCTTAGAAAGCCGGTTTGTTTCTATAAATACATTTAAAAGTTTAATCTTAGTGAATAAAGCATCTCCTTTTTCATGCGTTTTTTTATCATTTAATGCAATGCTTTGGGTTAATACTTTTTCTGCTTCTTCATATTTTTTTTGTTTTAACAAAACCCCGCCTTTATTTCCAAGCACAACACCAAGCAGTCGTTCGGCAGAGTGTGTATCTAATGACTTGTTTTGTTGGCTTATGATTGAATCTATTGCAATATTATTGTAATAAATAGCACTGTCGTATTTGCCTATGCGTTCAAAAGCGATAGCAATATTTGAATATTGCGACTGAATTGTTGGAACTCTTCCATATCTATATGTAAACTCATTGCACAATTCTTGATTTACCAGACTCTTTTTTACATAATCAATGAATTCATCGTATTTGTTTTGAAGCCAGAAAAGTTCACCAATATTTACATAATAATAAAGGTATCTACAGGGGTCGTTTAAGGAATCAATTATTTTTAATGCTGCATAATAATGCATATAAGACAGATCCATTTCTTTTAATTGAAATGAAATCTTCCCTTTGTATAGCTCTTTTAAAATATAATCGTCTATCATGTCGCTTCTACTGCGATCAATGTATAAATCGGCACTATCTAAATAGTTTAATGCTAAGCTATAGTTTTGAAAATGTGAAGCATTAATCTCAGCAAGACGAAGGTATTTTCTTGTTAATAATTTCTTGTTTTCGGTAGGAAACTTATTAAATGTTTCATTAATTAATGAAACCCCTTCTTTATTTTGGTTTGTATTAAATAAGTATTCTATTTTTTCAAACTCCTTTACAATTGCCGAATCGTTTGCTGCCTCGCTTATTTCTGAAGATGTATCTGATGAATTACACGATACAAATAATAGCACTATTCCAAGTACAATAAACAAAACTGAAGTAATCCTTTTAAAAAAAAGGGAATATTTGTTCATGGATATTTTTCGTGTGTTTAATTAAAATCCGTGCAAATTAAGAATTAAATCATCAAAAACTAAAACAATATATTTACAATCCGCACATTAATAAGTTTTAATCGGAAAAGCTATCAATAAGCGGCTAAAAAAACAATACCTTCGTTTTTAATGGAAGTTCATTTACTACAAACAGAAATAAACACAAAACCTACTACGCTTATTTCATTGCTGGATGCATCCTTAATGTCTAAAACAAAAAACAACAAAGCTATTGTTGGCGTTTTAAAAAAACAGGAAACAAACATTTCTCCCGACAACATAATTTATAATCCTGAGTTTATCGATTTTTTTCATAAAACTATTGTTGCTTTTTCTGCATTTGTAACCGGTGTAAACCCTATTTCTACCAATGGATTTATGTATGTAATTGATGAGCGCAGCAAAACCCCTGAGTCTCCATTACAGGAAGATATCATCGGCTCTTTTGAGGTAATAGCCGGTGTGATAAATAATGAAAGTTATGTTCCCAATGTTCACTATCGTTTAATTTCGGCTAACGGAGTATTTCAGCTTCCAAAACAAATGGAAAAGGTTTTACTTGCAGCCTTATTGGCATAATACACAATGCGCTTACTAACACCATTAGATTTTGTAGATGTTTGGTTTAAAATCAAAGAAAGAGGATTATACTTTGTTGCAAAAAAACTAATAAGCAATACTGAACAGCGAATAAAAAGTACTTGGAACGAAGACACATTGCCAAGTAGTAATTGGTGGCAGGTAAACAAAGTAAGAGCACGATGGAATATGCTAATTACCGGAGATGAAAACACTTTGTATCCGGATTATTTTGTAAACAAATATTTAAAAAACAAAACTCGCCTTCAGCTTTTAAGCATTGGTTGCGGTACCGGAAAAAGAGAAATAGAGTTTGCTAAACACGCTTGCTTTGAGCAAGTACTTGCTATAGACATAGCCCCTAAAACCATACAAGAAGCACAAGAATCGGCAAAAGCACTTAACCTAAAAAATTGCACCTTTGCAGTAGCAGATGTATATAAAGAGTCTTTTGAATCATCAAAATTTGATGTGGTTTTGTTTCACTCCTCATTGCACCATTTTTCACAAATAGACAAACTATTAACACGTATTCGTAAAACACTAAAACCAGATGGATTACTGATTATTAATGAATATGTTGGGGCCAATCGTTTTCAGTACGATAAAGCAAGAATGAATCGTGTGGCAAAGGTTTATCAAACAGTAATACCGGAGAAATTCAAAAAAAGAAAATTTAGTAATTCAATTAAAAAGCGGGTTTACTTTCCGGGGCTACTCCGTATGGTTATTGCCGACCCGTCAGAAGCGGTAGAAGCCAATTCTATTTTACCGATTTTATCTAAACAGTTTACATTGCTGGAACAAAAAAACTATGGCGGCAACTTGCTTACGTTTGCCTTAAAAGATATCGCACATAACTTTAATACAGATGAGGCAATTCCTGTTTTGCAAAAACTTTTTGCACTGGAAGATGAATTAATGAAAGAAGAAAATAAAAGCGACTATGTATTTGCGGTATATAAAAATAATTTGGGTTAAAATTTTTGAGCAACAACACCTACCGTTTTGTATTGTTTAGTTTTTCCTCCGGTTGTGTAAACATCTAAATAAAAAATGTAAATCCCGTTAGGTGCTCTGCCTCCATCATTCAATGTACCATTCCAGGTATAGGTTCCGGTTTTTCCCATTATATGATTTTTAAAAAGGCTTTTCACGCTTCTTCCGGATGCATCAAATATGGTAAGTGTACCAATATAACCGTCTTCGTCAAAATTATAATTTATGTTCATTACATCTTGGTAACCGTCTCCATCCGGTGAAATGGTTTTGGGTTGTAGTTCAAAAGTATTTTCTGCAATTTCAGTATTTAGGTAGTTTGAGTTTTTATAGGTTGGCGTTGCATATCCTTTGCTTGCTGCAGCAGATGCCCAATTGGATTTATCCATAGCACTTCTGCTTGGGTTAATGCGCTCTAAGCTTACTCCATTTTGATCGCTCAAAAGCGATAGGTGCATACTTTTATCATAAAATACGGCATCAATAATTTTACTTGAATTAGTTGTAATTGCAATGTTACCTACATCGTCAGGCATTGAAGTAAGGGGTGTATTAATAAATGCATTTTTGTTTAAGCAATAATATTGTTGCTTTATTAATTCAGGGTTGCTGCTTAATACTACATATTCGTTAGGAAGTAACATGTAACCTCCTGTTGAAATCAGATATGTTTCATCTATGTTTTTTAAATCATCAAGATGCGATACATATAAATTATTTAAATCAATTGTATGGAACGAATTGTTATAAAGTTCAACAAAATCTACTCCGTTTGATACCGGATTGAACAATATTTCATTAATAACCAGGTTGCCGCTATCTGCTTGAATAGGCAAGCCAAAATCTAAAACCATGTTTTCAGAAAGTGTATTGCCTGCACAGTCTGTTAAATTGTTTATTTGAATTTTATATAGCTCATCTTTTGCAATAGGTTTATTAAGCTCTGCTATTAAATATTGATACGCTGGGTCACCACTGCTAATATTTGTAACACTATTATCCGGACTAAATACGTAATTAGACAAATTACTAAACGAAGTAGAATCCATGGACTCGGTAAAGAACACTTGCAGGTGTGTACTATCCATAGTATATGCTCGCAATAATTCCGGCTTGCTATTATCTTTATTGTTACCTTTTACGCTATTTGTCTTTCCGGGCGTTCCGCCATTTGTGTTTATACAGCTTTTCCAATTATTCAAACCACAAGGGTTTTTTGCGTCAATCATTTCTAAACTCCATCCACCACTTTTTTTCAAAGCATTTTCATGCCACATTGAAGTATATGAAACAAGATGTATTACCTGACCGATTGCGTTATATAAAACCAACAACTCGCCATCATTGCTTAATGAAGGAAAACTTGTAACACCAACTACATTGTTTGAAAAAAACGGTGCATTAGTGTTTGATGTGAGTGTTAAAAAACTGTCCGGCAGTAGCAAATATTCGGGCAATACAGCAAAGCCAGACGCATCTGCTATTTTCCAATTTTTTAACTGAATGGGTTTAGTACTTCTATTATACAATTCTATATACTCTGCATTTGGCATGCCGGTTGATGTATTTGGGTTAGCCATAATTTCATTAATTAGCACATCATAATTGCTCTCTGCTTCGCCAATTAAATATTGTAGCTTTTTGGTTCCCGAATAGGTGTTTCCCAAACAATCTGCAATGCTATCTAACATAAATGTGTATTCGTTTTTATTTTGCATTGCACTTAGCAATATTACTAACAAGGTTTTTTCGTCCACCAATTGTATTGTGTCTACCGAGTTAAATGGAAGCACATCAATATCTATTTGTTGCAAAACTTGCTGATGCAATGCCTTATCAAAGCTAAATTTTACCGAAATGCTGTCTATTATTTGAGCTGAAATTAGTTTGGGTGCACTTGTGTCAATTACACTTTTCCAAACAGAATTTTTCTTTCCGAGTGTTCCGCCACTACTGTGTATAGATGCTGTATAATTATTTTTTCCTTTACACAATTCTTTTGGGCTAATCATTTCAATTGTCCATCCGCCATCTTTTTTACTTGCATCATTGTACCAATCGGTTGTGTAACTGATTGTGTGAATAGTATCACCCGTTGCAGCAATAAGAGCAATTACATCCGATGAATTATTTAGCGATGGGAAACCATTTACACCCAAGGTATTCCCAAAAGGTGTGAATGCTGTCACTGATGCACTTGGGCAAACAATTAAAAAACTATCTGCTTCCAATATGTATGTTGGTAGTACTGCAGTGCTTGTTCCATCCGTTATTTGAACACCTTTTATGTTAATTGGTAAGGCTGTATTGTTATATAATTCTATAAACTCTATTTCAGGAAGACCAACAACCGGAGTTGGATCTGGAAAAAACTCCGAAATCAAAATGTCTGTCGGAAAGATTATGTTGTAATTAAATGATGCGCTTTTATTGCTAATAGTATTTCCACTTCTATCTGCAATATTACTTACTGTTAATGTGTGTAGGATGTTTGGAGTAAAAGGAGTAGTAAAGGTTAATTGTACAGTTTTAGTTGTAACTAAAGTACAATTATTTGGTAAAATATTTTGCGGAGATACAATATAATTACCGGGTTGTATTGCTGATGTTGTATCAATATCTTCATTAAAATACACAACTAAGGTGTTGCTATTTGTTGCCACAACACTATCAATAGAAGGTGCGCTTGTATCTTGTGCAATTGCATTAGCCCAAACGTTATCTAAATAATAATTTTGGCTATTGCCTGATGTGAATTTAATGTACCACCCTAAATAGGCGGAAGTTAAAAAACTTGTATCCAACACCGCGCCTTCTAATTGATAATTTACGCCTCCGGTAGTATCACTGTATAACTCCCAGTTACCTTGTTTGTCTCTAAATACTTTTATGCCTACCAAATTATTTGTTTTGCCAACGGTAGCAGGTCTTCCAGATATTATTCGGGTATGTGATGTTCCTTCTTGTTTGTAAAGCGAAATGGTATCAGTAGTTCCGGTGCTGCCTCCCAACTGTACATAATAGCCATTTAAAGGCAATTCTAAATTAGCTGAAGAGGAAGAAAGATAAAACCGTGAAAAATTTTGTGAGCTTGGGTTTAATGCAAAACGTGTATAAAAAAGCCATGTAACGCTATCCATTAATACGTGCGGTGTAACCAAATGTGCCTCGCTACTTTGGGTTCCTTTTAATCGCAATTGCCCTCCGGTAATTTGAAACAAACTGTCATCACCTATCCAAGTTGGGTTTTGTGTAAAATTATTGTCCGAAAAATCATCGTTTACCTGTGCATGCACAGAAAAAAATGAAAGCACTAGAAGCAACAGAATGATGTTGTTTTTCATCTTAACAATAAAAGTAAAGAAAATAATTAAAACAAGTGATAGTTTTTAAGTTAATCATTAATTTGCCACACTATGATTGCAACCAAAAACGAATTGGATGAAGAGACAAAATTAAAATGGTATAAAATCATTTTCCAGCTTAAAAAACAATTTGGAAAAAAACCGGATATGAATGGTCTTTTATACTTAATTGGCCTACGTGAGCTTGGTACTAGCCGGAACATGAACAAAGAAGAAAAAATGGACTTATTTCATGTGGCTACATGCAAGTTGTTAAGCTATGATGGATATTATACATACTCGCATACGGATGCCGAAGGTTGGCCACATTATACACTTACTCGTAAACCGGAGTTTACCGACCTGTTGGGACAAGAGATATTGTTAAGAAAATTAATAGTGCGCTATTTTGATGAAAACGAATTATACGATGATGAAGAATAAAAACATGAGAAATAGACTAAAAAAAACAATGCTTGGATTGGTGCTTACAACTATTTTTTGTGTAAGCGCAACACAAGGGCCTCAGCCCACATATGTTGATATCATTACTAAGTTTGGCACTATGCGTGTTTTGTTATACGATGAAACACCGCTGCATAAACAAAATTTTTTAAAGTTAGTTAAACAAGGTTTTTATGATAGCTTAACTTTTTTTCAGGTAATACCCGATTACACAATACAAACAGGAGATCCCAAATCAAGATATGCAACACAAGACAGTGTAATTGGTGATGGCGGACCAACATACACTATTCCTGCAGAATTTCGTCCGGAATTAATTCATAAGTTTGGAGCGCTTGCTGCTGCACGTACTATCAATCCTGATTTTTCATCCCATGCCAGTCAGTTTTATATTGTAAAAGGAAAAGTACATACCGTGCAAGATTTGCAACGTGTAGAAGCCATGCGTAATCAATTAATTCGTACTAATATTTTTTACCAATTAGTAAATGCCGATAGCACGAAAGAGCGAACGAAAGATTTCGGAATGCGTGGCGACAAAGAAGGATTAAAAGCATATACAAAAACGTTTCAAAGTGTAGTTGATTCCATTTTTAATAAACGAGGACCATTTGAGTTAGACATTAATCAGGTAAGAACATATACTACAATCGGGGGGCTTCCGCAACTGGATAGTGGATATACTGTTTTTGGTGAAATAGTTCAGGGGTTAAATATTATTGATTCTATTATGGCTCAACCAACCAATAAGAATAACCGACCAAAACAAGATATTCGTATTAAAATTAAACTTGTTAATTCAAAATAACTCGTGCTAAAAAACCTTGTATTAACCATTTTATTTTCCATTGTTAGCTCCTTCTTATTTGCACAAACAATTGTTACCGGCAAAATAACCGAAAAGGGAAAAAATGAAGCCATGCCTTTTGTAAGCATTGCATTTAAGGGTACTACCATAGGCACTACATCTAACTTTGAGGGCTACTTCTCTCTTAAAACTTCTGCTAATGTAGATACGTTGGTAATTAGCTTTATGGGTTATAAAACCATTACTAGAAAAATTGAACAAGGAAAAAGCCAACATTTAACTATTGAAATGCAGGAAGAGGCAAGAATGATAAAAGAAGTAGTAATACGCCCTCGGTTAAACCCCGCCTTGCGAATTGTAAATAATGCAGTAAAAAATAGAAAGATTAACGACTATGCTTTATTAAGCAGCTACGAATACAATAGTTATAACAAAACCGATGTATCTATGAATAATATTTCGGAGAAAATGAAAAACAACAAACTTCTTGCTCCGTTAAAACAACTTTTTGACACTACTAACCAAATGAAAAACGAAGATGGAAAATATATTTTACCAATTTTAGTGAGTGAAACACAATCGCGTTTTTATTATAATGCTAATCCTTCCAAAACCAAAGAAATAATAGAAGCATCACAAACCAATGGATTTGGAATAGACCAAGGCAGCTACGTGCTAGACTTATTAGGTTCAAGTATTTTACAATTCAATTTCAATCAAAACTGGATGCGCATTTTAGGTAAAGATTTTATATCTCCATTAGCATCCAATAGTCATGGATATTACTTTTATACCTTGCGTGATTCTACTGAAATTGACGGGATAAAATGTTATGAAATAAAATTAGAATTACGCAGATCGTCCGACTTGGGGTTTCTTGGTACCATGTGGATAGCCGATTCTACCTTTGCATTAAAACGAATTGTTGCAGAGATTTCACCCAATGCCAATTTAAATTTTATAGAACGACTAAAAATTCAACAAGAACAAGAGCAAACAACTGCCGGACAATGGATACCCACTAAAACAAGAGCAATTGTAGAATTGGGAAGAATTACCGAAAACACAAGTGGATTTATAGCCAAACTCTATCGAGCAAACTCCAACATTGTAGTAAACAAAACAATGCCTGATGCTTTTTTTGATGTATTGGTTGATAGGCAAGAAAACTCAACAGAAAAAGACTCGAACTATTGGAATAACATACGCCCTGAAGCATACTCATCTATAGAAAGCCACATGGTAACGATGATAGATTCCGTAAAACGATTGCCTGTTGTAAAAACATACACCGAAGTAATTCGATTGATAACAGAAGGACACTATCGCTTGCCAAAGATTGATATTGGTCCATACATATTTTTGTTAAACTTTAACCATGTTGAAGGGTTTAGAACACGCATAGGCTTTAGAACAAACCAATCGTTTTCAAAAAACTGGTATTACAGAGGATACCTTGCTTATGGATTTAGGGATGAAAAAATTAAACATGGTGCCGGTATTGAAAGAATTCTTTCAAACAAAAATTGGACAACCATTGGTGTTCATTACAAAAACGACTACGACATACTAGGTGTTACCGACCCTTCATCGGCTCCAATATTTAATTTTGGTGCAGGCAATAATGCCTTATTTAGCGCATTAAACATGGGCTCACGCCATTCACGAATTAATCTTACAATTGATTACCGCTTGGTTTTTTTAACCCAATTGCATCGTGATATTGCTGCACGGTTAAGTTTTCAAAATACTTATTTTGAGCCTACTCGCACATTTCGGTTTGCATACATTGAGGATAAAGACAAACCCGCAACACCGGATAATATTAATCGCTCATTTACTTATACTGCTGCCACCCTTGATTTAAGATATGCTTACAAAGAAGTTTTGGTTTCAAAAGGCATTAACCGTATTCGGATTAAGCTGGCTAAAGCTCCTGTGGTTACGCTTTCATACACCCATGGATTTAAAGATATTGGCAACAGTGATTTTACTTTTGATAAAATACAAGTAAACTTTAATCAGCATATAAGTACCGGAGTTTTTGGAAACGCAGATTATAGTTTGACAGCCGGAAGAGTTTTTGGAAGATTGCCCTATCCGATGTTAGAAGTAATTAGAGGTAACATGTCAATAATTGGAGCTGACAATAATTTTAATTTGATGAATTTGTATGAGTTTGTTGCAGATGAATATATTCATTTTTGGTACACTCAGCATTTGGAAGGACTTATCTTTAACCGAATACCTATAATAAAAAAGTGGAAATGGCGAAACTATGTTACCGCCAAAGCAGCTTATGGGAATTTAAGCAAAACAAATAAAGATGTTATTCCGCCAGATGGTTCAATGCCGTTTAATGTATTACCAATTCGTGAGTTTCAACAAAACAAACCGTATGTAGAAGTGGGTTACGGTATTGAAAATATTTTTCGATTAATTACCGTAGGAGCTGTACATCGGCTTACCTACCTTTCAAGCAATAAAATCAGAAAATGGGGAATTAATGTTGGGCTGGTATTTAAGTTCTAATTATCATCTTTCATGGCATCCCAATAGGCTTTACCATAACTTACAAAAACTTCACTTCCCTTTTTTATATTTCTTGTAGCAACAATGTATGCTTTGTTTTTAATTACCTGGTATTGCGAATTGTTTCTTAATCCTTTCACTCTTCCAATGCCTGCAGCATCATTGGCATATCTTCCCATTGCCCACAAACAATATTCGGCATCAATGCAGTTTTTTTCATTAATATAGAAATAATATGCACCCTTTTCCTTTCCCTTTTTCTTTTCGTTTCGAGCTTTACATTCTTTCCATGTTAATCGCTCACCTTCATACTCGGTAATTATTTCACCTTTCTTAATATCTTTTGCTACAAACAAGCCTTTACCGGCTTTGGGTATATTTGATTTTTTTACAAACAACATAAATTCGGCTGCAAAGGAATGTTTTTTTACGAAATGTAAAAGCGGTTTTTATTCCAAAAATTTTTCTACTGCAAGTTTATACCCGGTTAAACCTAACCCACTGATACAACCCATACAATATTTTCCGGTTAATGAAACGTGCCGAAACTCTTCGCGAGCAAAAATGTTACTTATGTGCACTTCTATTACAGGTGATTTTATAGCAGCAACAGCATCGGCAATTGCAACCGAAGTGTGTGTATATCCTCCGGCATTCAGTATTATTCCATCATACTCAAAGCCTACTTCGTGCAATTTGTTAATTATTTCACCTTCTACATTACTCTGAAAATAGGTTAACTCAACGGAAGGAAATGCCTTTTGTAATGTAACAAAATATTCATCAAAGGTTTTGTATCCATATATTTCAGGCTCGCGTACTCCAAGTAAGTTTAAGTTTGGTCCGTTAATTATAATAATTTTCATTTTGTTGATTAACATGCAAACATACGTTTTTACCCGTATTTGTTAAAAAACAAAAACAAGCTTGCTTGCTTTCAATTTAAAATTCATTTTTGAAACAAACATGGCAAACTGGGAATCGTATATTAAAGGGTTTAAAATGTACTTGCAGTTAGAGAAATCATTGTCTGCAAATAGCATTGAAGCTTATATACGAGACATAAATAAGTTGGTTCAATTCTTGGAAATAAAAAATATTTCAGCACAACCACACGAAATAAAATTGGCTACATTACGCGAGTTTTTACGATGGATAACCGAACTGGGCATGAGCACTACAAGCCAGGCGCGAATATTAAGTGGCACAAAGGCTTTTTATAAATATTTATTGTTAGAAGATATTATACCAACCAATCCTGCAGAATTGCTTGAAAGCCCCAAATTAAAAAGAAAATTACCTGAAGTGCTGAGTGTATATGAAATAGATGCTATGCTTGCGCAAATAGACCACAGTAAACCGGAAGGTATGCGCAACAAAGCATTAATTGAAACCATGTTCAGTTGTGGATTACGAGTAAGCGAAGCAGTTAAATTAAAGTTTACAGATGTTTCATTTTCGGATGAATTTGTACGCATACTCGGTAAAGGAAACAAAGAACGATTAGTACCAATAGGAAAAACAGCATTAAAGGCAATTGAAATTTATAAAACTACTGTTAGAGTACACATTGCGCCAAAAGCCGGACACAGCGATACTGTGTTTTTAAATGCACGCGGAAGCGGCATTAGCCGTGTAATGGTGTTTTATATATTAAAAGATCTGGCAAAACGTGCCGGAATAAACAAAACAATATCACCGCACACATTGCGTCATTCATTTGCCACCTGCTTAGTAGAAGCCGGTGCTGACCTACGTGCTGTGCAACAAATGTTGGGACACGAAAGTATAACAACTACTGAAATTTATACTCACTTAGATAGAGAATATTTACACGATGTAATTGTACAATTTCATCCCAGAAGTTAGTAAGAATTTTACCGTTTTCTTTTTAATTTATTTTTCCATAGGAAACGTAACAACGGAAAGAAAACTTCCTCTATTATAGGACACTTAGCATAGAACTGTCTTCTGCTAAAAATTTAATAGCATATCACATGCTATGAGATAAGTGTGTTTAAATTATTTTATAAAACTGGTTTTATCAAATGCAATTAACCCTGTTAAAAAGACCAATATGTTTTTAGTTTCAATTGCTTTGTTTAATATGCGCAAGCATCAATTTTTAATAAAAAAATAAAAATATAATGGCTGAACTAAAAGATATTTTACAGAAACAAATAACAAAAAAAAACGGTGTTTGGATAGCCGATACTGCTCGGGTTATAGGAAATGTGAGTTTGGGAGAACACTGTTCTGTTTGGTATGGAGCAGTTATACGAGGCGATAGAGACTCTATAACAATTGGTGAAGGAAGTAATATTCAAGACAATGTTGTAATGCACGTTGATCCGGGATATCCTATCGTAACCGGTGTGGGTTGTATAATAGGACATGGCGCAATAGTGCATGGTGCCAAGCTTGGCAATCATGTATTAATAGGTATGCACGCAACAGTAATGAATGGTGTTTCAATTGGTGATTATTGTATAATTGGAGCAGGGGCATTACTAACACAAAACACTGTAATACCAAGTTACAGCCTTGTACTTGGTTCTCCGGCAAAAGTTGTAAAACAACTAGACGAAACTCAAATTGAAAAACTAAAACGCAACGCAGATACGTATATTAAACTTGCTAAAGAATATAGCGCATTGCTTTAGGGCAAGTTTATTATACTTTCATCAGTAAGTGTTTTTAAAAATGCAACAAGTGCATCTTTTTGTTCTTGAGTTAAATTAAGCTTGTATGATGGTGCTTTTTTACTCATAATAGGGTCAATGTTTGGCGAAACATGTACACCTGAATTATAAAACTCTACTACTTCTTCTAATGTATTAAATCTACCATCGTGCATATAAGGTGCAGTGTATTCTAAGTTACGAAGTGTAGGCGTAGCAAATTTCCCAATATCTATCGGATTATTCGTAATTAATTCACGCCCTCTGTCAAATCCGTTAAACACACTACTTAAGCCGGTATTATGAAACTCAGTATCGCTAAAAAGAGGTGGTTGGTGGCAGTGAAAACAATCTCCGGTTTCTGAAAAAAACAATAACATGCCTTGCATCTCTTTGTCGGTAAAGGTGTATTCACCTACTAACATTTTATCGTATTTGGATTTGCTACTAATTATTGTTCGCATGTATTGGGAAATTGCATACGTAATTTTTCGTTTTAAGTCTTCAAAATTTAATTGTCTTATGTCTTTTATTAAAAATGCTTTATAAAATTGATCTTTATAATAACTGCTGTTGTATAAGTTGTTGTAAAGTTGTGCCGAATCGGTATTGAAAAACTCCGGTCCAAAATCAACCATACATAATGTGTCTAATACTTTTTCGCTTCCATTCCAATTAAAGTGCCTTTTAAAAGCAAGATTAATATGTGGCGGAACACTTATTTTATATCCATTTGCAGCATTATAAATAGGAGTTGAAAAAGATTTATCCTGATGATGACACGATGAACAAGTTAAACCATTGCTTGATAGCATTGGCTCTCTGTACAGTCGTTTACCAAGTTCAACACCCTCAACTGTTAGCGGATTTTCTTTACTAATATTATAAAGCGGAAAACCCTTAGGTACTTGTAATTTATACGGAGTTGGTTGGTATGAATCATCGGGTTTTACATCTTGGTCATTATCTGTTGTGTCATTACATGCAATGAAAACTCCAATCAACAAAACGAATAAAAAAAATCTACTTTGCATAAAATACATCCTTTCCATTTTCAGCTATTTTAAACATTGTAATTGAATCGCCCATGGTGTAATTACCATCGGTATATAAATCATACGTATAAGGGTTTTGATACCACTCATTCATGTTCATAACCAAATCCAAATTTGATGTGTTTTTGTCGGTTATGTTTACATTTATATTTATAGGTTGTTGTGTAATTATAAAAGGATTTAACCCAACATGTACTGCATACCCTCTTTGCACACTATCCGGTGTGTTAAATTTTCCTTCCAATTTCAAAAAATGATACCCTCCTCCCATTGATTCTGGCCACAACATGCCAATGTTTTCATCCGTATCCGGAATTTTTCCGTGTATGTTTGTTGTAGCGTCTAACCCTATAAGCATACTAATTTTATCATACTTTCCTTCGGGTATATTGGCAAGTTTTATTGTTATAGGTGTGTTTCTGGCATCAACATATACAGGTGTATTGGTTTGATAAATTATTTTACCTTCATTATACAATACAAAATTGCTAAGGTAATAATTGATGCGTGATATGGTGTATTCGTTACCTGCCTTATTGGTATAAATTACCGTATCGAATTGTACATCTGTGCTACCTACTTGATGTGCGATATGTAATACCAAATTACCGGAACGAACTTGCGTTTCAATTTCTTCATCATGAACACAAGATACCTGTATAAAGGTAAAAAACAACCCGATAAGTATTAGCTTTAATTTCATATATCGAAGTTACATATTATAAATGAACTAAAGATTGACCTAAGTCATTCTAACAAATTTTAAGTTTTTGTTAGGGAAGTTTTATAAAGTACGAGGAAATTAATGAAAACTAAACAACCTACCATAATCAATTGACTACAGTAGGTTGTGTTTGAAAATTCTTTTAATAAAACTATATTAATCCAGATGAAAAATCCGCCAAAGATTATTCTACGATTAATTTAGTAACCGAGGTTTTATCTTTTGTTTTAACTTGTACATAATATACTCCACTTTGTAGTGAGGATATATTTATTGGTGTGTTGATATAATTTCCAACATGCAACACTTCAACGCCAAGATTATTAATAATTGTTAATTTCTCAATATCCTCTTTTGCGTCTATAGTAAAGAATTTTTGTGCGGGATTAGGATAAATAACAATAGGATGGTACGCTGTTTCTGCACTTACACTTACAATTTTTGAGCTAATTGTTTGATTGTTGTAATCCACTAAAACAATTCGATAATAATGTATGCTGTTGAAAGCATTTTCATCCGTAAATGTATAGTGTGAGGTATTGCTTGAAACCGTTATTTTTTTAATCGATTCAAAATCTGTTCCGTTTACTGACCGTTGAATATCGAAGTAAGCGCCTTTTAAAGGTGTAGCTACTTGCCATTCCAATAGATTAGCTGACTTTGAAATTTGTTTCGCATTAAAATTAATAAATACAACAGGAAGTAATGTACCTGTACTTCCAATGCTGTAATAATGCAATCCGGGTAACAAGTTAGAGGTAATATTGCTGCGAATAAATTCAGGAATAACTCCTGTGTATGTTGATGAGCCATACGCAGAAGAACTGTCCCAGTTTGTATTAGCTCCGTGTTGCCAATGAAAGATTGCACTGTTGTTTCTTGCAAATAAGGATAACTCATCAAACGAGTTCCAGCCAAAAGTAAGTGTTGCGTTTTGCACGGTATCTAATGCAATTACATGCCATGTTTTATTTACGGCTTTTTCAGTTACTGCTGCGGAGTCTATTTGCGGATTAAGATATGCATTACTTCGAACAGCTAGCTGAAAAGGAACATTACCTGCGCTATTGTGTAAGATGCCAATTAAATTGTTACTATTAGCTCCGATATTTATTTGTTTTAAACTCCCTGGTGCTATCGGTGTAACAACATATCCCGTGGTTCCTGTGTTTATATAACTTAAATGTGTGTTAATGGTTTTGGTTGTTTGTATTATTCCGTTTATCCGTACATTCGATTGTGCATCTACGGTTATGGTATCATCGGCATAAAACGTTGCACCTTGCTCAACGAAAAGCTCGCCATTAACATATACTTGAGCAAATACAAATGTACTTGCAAGTATAAATAATGTTGTAAATACGGCTTTCATATTATTTGTTTTCTAATGCTTCCAAACGTTTGGTTAAATTTTTTATCAAAGCTTCTTGGTCTTCAACTTTTTTGTTTAACTCTTGCACTGCTTTTACCAATGGCACTACAAATTGACCATAGCTTAAGCTATAATTATCAGTTGAATTTGTTGGTTTATAAATACCATCAAAATTAAAATGTAATTTGTTTGCTGCTTCTTCAACTTCTTGTGCAATAAAACCGGTATGAACAACAGCAGATGCAGCAGCATATTCTTCAGGTTTCATTTTTTTACTTTTTGATAGTTTGTTGTTAAAGTTATGAAGCTTTTCAGTATTAATGGTATAAGTAACCGGACGTAATTGTAAAATGAAATCTAAACCGGAAACGTTTTCAACTACGTTCTCTTTAAATCTTCCGTCACTTAGTGTTCCATAAGTTCCTGCGCTTCTTACAGCAGTAATATTAATGTTTCCTAGTGTTACCTGGTTG
>JACFNJ010000026.1:7200-17289 GCA_019454865.1 Bacteroidia bacterium | reverse complement strand
GTGAAATACTGCGCGAAACCGGAGAAAGTATTTCATTGATAGAGGAAGATGTTGCTACTGAAAATATAATATCAGGCGAAGTGCACTTTAATGAAGTGGCTTTTTCATACCCAAGCAGACCGGATGTTACGGTTTTAAGTAATATCAATATGCACGCGTTGCGTGGCGAACAAATAGCAATTGTAGGACAAAGTGGTGCAGGAAAAAGTACAATTGCCGGATTATTGCTTCAGTTTTATAACCCTACATCAGGGCAAATTACTTTTGACAATAAGGATGCAAAAAGTTTCCCATTATCGCAGTTACGTAAGCAAATGGCATTTGTACCACAAGATGTAATATTATTTGGTGGAAGCATACGCGAGAATATTGCTTATGGCAAGCCTGCTGCAACAGATGCCGAAATTGAAGCAGCAGCACGTAAGGCTAATGCACATGATTTTATTACAAAATTTCCGGAGGGCTATGCTACAATAGTTGGCGAAAGAGGAGTGAAACTAAGTGGTGGACAAAGGCAGCGCATAGCAATTGCACGAGCAATTTTAAGAAATCCTTCCATATTAATTTTAGATGAAGCCACATCTTCATTAGATAGCGAAAGCGAGCAATTGGTGCAAGACGCATTAGAAAATTTGATGAAAGACCGAACCAGTTTTGTGATAGCACATCGGTTGAGCACAATTAGAAATGCGCATAAAATTATTGTAATTGATAAAGGTGTTGTGGCCGAACAAGGAACTCACGAACAGTTGATGCAAAAAAATGGTATTTATAAAAAACTCAACGAAATGCAATTTGAGTTTTCGAGTGTAATGCATTAGTTTTATGTTTAATGAATAAAGCCGCTCCAATATTATTGGAAACGGCTTTTGCTAAATTGGGGTGTATAAGTTATCCAAAATTTGCCATGTTAATGCAACGATATTTACCTATTAGTCGTTTTATTAACAGGATACAAAAAATACGATACAAAGATTTGATATTGGAAACTATATGGCAATACGCTAATTCACGTAAAATGTAATTCTAAAAGAAAATCTTGGGGATAGTTAGTTAATGCAGGTTAAGCTAAAAAGAGAAAGAAATTTTTATAATAGATAATAAAAAGCAGAATGGCTAGTTAAAATACAGCCACAACATTTTTTATTTCCGGTATTGCAGATTTTAATCCGTTTTCTATTCCGGCTTTCATTGTCATGTGGCTCATGCTACAGCTACTGCAATTACCAAGTAGTCGCAACTTTACTTCCATATCATCAGTAAATTCGATTAATTCTACATCACCGCCATCGGCTTGTAAAAACGGACGCATGCTGTTTAGCGCCATTTCAATTTTTTGGATATACGTGTCTTTATTTTCCATTGTATAGTAATTCTTCAAACTAAGGATTTAATTATTTTGTTGCAATTGGTTGGCATTTAATATTGCCAATTGTTGTGCAGTTTGTTTTGCTAGATCGATAAATATTGATTTAGCCGGATTTGTATCATCCAAAACTGCTGGCATTCCTTTGTCAGCTCCTTCTCTAACACTTGCTACTAAGGGTACTTGTCCTAATAATAAGGTATTGAATTGCGAAGCTATTCGTTTACCTCCTCCATCACCAAAAATATAATATTTATTTTGCGGCAATTCAGCAGGTGTAAACCAACTCATGTTTTCTATTACACCCAAAAAAGGTGTTTTGGTAGGCATCATATCAAACATTACAGCAGCTTTTATAGCATCGGCTACAGCTACATCTTGTGGTGTAGTAACTAATACAAAACCGGTTACCGGAATAATTTGCCCCATTGTTAAATGTATATCACCTGTGCCAGGAGGTAAATCCAATACCAAATAATCCAACTCGCCCCATAAAGTATCGTTAACAAATTGCCTAAGTGCATTACTTATCATTGGTCCTCGCCAGGCCACAGCTTGGTTTGGTTGAACCATAAATCCGATACTCATGAGTTTAATGTTGTGTCGTTCAACCGGAAGTATTCTGTTTTTCCCATTTATAACCTGTATTTCAGGCGACTCATGTACACCAAACATTATCGGGATACTTGGTCCATAAATATCGGCATCCAATAATCCTACCTTAGCTCCAAGTTCGCTAAGTGCTAATGCCAGGTTGCTTGCCACAGTGCTTTTCCCTACTCCACCTTTTCCGCTCACTACTGCTATTATATTTTTTACTCCAGGTATGTTTAGTTTATCTAAGTTTGGGCTTGTAACTTTTGAGTCCATTTTAATTGTTACAATAGCATTGGCATCTACCAATTTTGCAATTGCTTCTCTGCAATCATTTTCTATTTTATCTTTAAGTGGACAAGCAGGTGTTGTAAGTACTACCGTAAATGAAATATTTTGATTGTTTACTTCTACATCTTTAATCATATTAAGCGTTACCAAATCTTTCTTAAAATCCGGGTCATCCACAGTTGATAAAGCTTTAATTACCATTTCTTTCGTTATGCTCATAATCTAAAATCATTCTAAATACCATGCAAATGTACCTATTTCTTTATTACTAAATATGAGTAATATTAGTAATTACAAGGATAAAAGTAAAGTATAGGAAGTAATTATTACACGGGTGTATTTATTCTAACGATGCGGTATTGAATCAATTTATAAAAGAAAAAGCCGTTTCATTTTACTGAAGCGGCTTTTTAATTAATATACTTTTTACGTTTATTTAAGTACTTCGCGACTAATAACTATACGTTGTACTTCGCTTGTACCTTCATAAATTTGGGTAATTTTAGCATCACGCATTAAACGTTCTACGTGGTATTCTTTCACATATCCATATCCACCATGTATTTGCACGGCTTCTGTAGTTACCCACATTGCTACTTCACTGGCAAATACTTTTGCCATAGCACTAGCCATGTTGTAATCTTTGCCGTTATCTTTTAGCCATGCAGCTTTAAATATAAGTAATCGTGCTGCTTCAATTTGTGTAGCCATATCAGCCAATTTAAACTGAATAGCTTGGTGGTGCATAATTTCTTTACCAAAAGCTTTACGTTCTTTTGAATATTTAACAGCCAATTCGTAAGCACCACTTGCAATTCCTAATGCTTGCGAAGCAATACCAATTCGTCCGCCACTTAATGTTTTCATGGCAAATGTAAATCCAAAACCATCATCACCAATTCTGTTTTCTTTTGGTATTTTTACATCTTGAAACATAATGGAGTGAGTATCGCTTCCACGAATTCCCATTTTATCTTCTTTTTTTCCTACAGTTACACCAGGCCAGCTTTTTTCAACAATAAAAGCATTAATTCCTTTGTGTTTCTTTTCTACATCGGTTTGTGCTATTACTAAGTAGTATGTAGCTGTGCTACCGTTAGTAATCCAGTTTTTGGTGCCATTAAGTAAGTAATGATCGCCTTTGTCAATTGCAGTTGTACGTTGGCTTGTTGCATCACTTCCGGCTTCCGGTTCGCTCAATAAAAATGCACCGTGGCATTTACCGCTAGCCATTGGCACTAAGTATTTTTGTTTTTGTTCTTCAGAGCCAAAGGTTTCAAGACCCCAACAAACCAATGAATTATTAACCGAAACAACTACGGATGCGGATGCATCAACTTTGGATAATTCTTCCATAGCTAAAACGTATGAAATTGCATCCATACCTGAACCACCGTATTTAGGGTCAACCATCATTCCTAAGAAACCAAGTTCGCCTAATTTCTTTATTTGTTCTGTAGGGAATTTTTGTTTGTCGTCCCTTTCAATTACACCCGGCAACAATTCGTTTTGAGCAAAATCACGTGCTGCTTGTTGTACGGATAAATGTTCTTCGGTTAATTCAAAATTCATATTGTATTTTATTTAAAATCTTTAATTGAGGCGAAAATAACTTTAACCCATACAAAATCAAAATACTTAAAATTAAATATTGCTGATTTTTACTTGTTTTTATTTTTATACTCCGGGCAGTTTTAAAATAATACAATAAGCTATCTTTGCCGCTTTAAATTTTTAATTGAAATGAAAGGAACTGAAAAATTAGGCTTTGGAACTCGCGCAATACATGCCGGACAAGAGCCTGACCCAAGTACCGGAGCAGTAATGACTCCAATATACCAAACCAGCACATTTTGGCAGGCAAGTCCGGGCAAGCATCAAGGTTATGCTTATGCTCGTGGAAAAAACCCTACACGTAATGCTTTAGAAAAATGTTTGGCTGCTTTAGAAAACGCAAATTATGGTTTGTGTTTTAGTAGCGGAATGGGTGCTGTTGATGCTGTTGTTAAATTACTAAAACCTGGTGATGAAATCATTACAGGGAATGATTTGTATGGTGGCACCTATCGTATGTTTACAAAAGTATTTGCAAAGTATGGCATTACGTTTCATTTCATTGATTTGGCAAATGCTAACAACATTACAAACTATATTAATAGCAATACAAAATTAATTTGGGTTGAAACACCAACTAATCCTACTATGCAGATAGTGGATATAGCTGCATGTGCTAAAATTGCTAAGGATAATAATATTTTACTGGCTGTTGATAATACATTTGCTTCACCTTATTTGCAAAATCCATTGGATTTGGGTGCAGATATAGTTATGCATAGCGTAACAAAATACTTAGGTGGACATAGTGATGTAGTGATGGGGGCATTGTTGGTTAATGATATTACAATATATGATCAGCTTGCATTTATACACAACAGTTGTGGAGCAACACCGGGCCCGCAAGATTCATTTTTGGTTTTGCGTGGTGTTAAAACGCTGCATCTTCGAATGAAAGCGCATTGTGAAAACGGAAAAGCTATTGCGCACTTTTTAAATAATCATCCCAAAATTGAGAAAGTATATTGGCCAGGGTTTGAAAATCATCCTAACCATGCAATTGCTAAAAAGCAAATGCGTGATTTTGGTGGAATGATTTCCATTGTATTAAAAGGTGCTGGTTTGGATGAAACGTTTCGTATCGCTTCTTCTTTTAAGGTTTTTACTTTAGCTGAAAGTTTAGGCGGTGTTGAAAGCTTAATTAATCATCCGGCTACTATGACACACGCAAGCATACCCAAAGATGAAAGGGAAAAGGTAGGAGTAGTAGATAACTTACTGCGATTGAGTGTAGGTGTTGAAGATTTAGATGATTTACTTGCTGACCTTGAGCAAGCACTGAAATAAATGATTCAATTGAAAATAAAAACGGCTAACAAAAAATTTGTTAGCCATTTTTTATATAGAGTTAAATTTGGGGGTTAAAATTTATTCAGCTTCTATAGTAATTAATTCTTTATTACTATTAGGCAATATTAGTTTATTTACAATCTCAGCGTTTAGTTCTGTGTTGTTATGTCCTTCAAAAATACTGTTCCATTTATTTCCATCATTCATGTATAAAATATAATGCGGGTATGAAATAGTATTACCAAATGGTGTTTGGTACTCTTTAACTTCATGAATTTCTTTTACCATATCGTATGAGTATTTGTGTACACCTATTCCCAAAAAATCATTGAGTTTTATTTCTTCTCTACCGAAAACATAAAACCAATCAAACATCATATAAAATACAATCAGTAATACGAAAACAGCTATTCTACCTAAGTAATTGGAATAAAAAGCCACATCAATGCGAATGCTTTTTTGTATATAATATAGATAATTTTCCCAGTCGGTAAGTATTTTATAATAGATGATGGTGGATAAAAACCACACACCAACAATAAAACCAAGAACACCGGATAAAATCCATTGTGCATACGAAGGTGGTAAAATTGCAATTACATTATCATTTAAAAATGAAATACGGAAAACTAATAAATAATACAGAGCAAATCGTATTATAATGGTAAGTATAGGAATTACCAATAATCCAAGTAATGTAAACCGATTGGTTAGTTTTTTGTATTTTTGGGAGAGTATCTCAAATGGTATTTCATTTGAATGTGTGTTTCTTAAAATTGGATATAATCTTTCTATAATGTAATATACCACGTATAGGAAGATAACTAATACTCCGAGGTTTATATATTCAGCCATCAGCAATCAGTTTATGGGGTAAGTTATTTAATGGTTTGTATGCAATATATACAAAAAAAACTTACCTCATTTATATTTTATCTAAAAAGTTGTTTTAAGAAATTAATTGCAAAAAAAGTAATCAAATACTTGCCATTGCATTTTTAATGCGTTTGCGTTCATGCTCCTCCAAATAAATCTTTCTTAAACGTAAAGATTGAGGAGTTATTTCTACATATTCATCTCCTTGTATGTATTCCATACATTCTTCCAAACTCATATTTATTTTGGGTGCAATACGCATTTTATCGTCTGAACCGGAAGCACGCATATTGGTTAGTTTCTTTTCTTTGGTAATATTTACTACCATATCATCCTGGCGATTATTTTCACCAATTACTTGTCCCATATATACCGAATCTCCAGGCTCAACAAAGAAGCTGCCACGGTCTTGTAATTTGTCAATAGAATATGCTATTGCAGTTCCTTGTTCACCACTAATTAATACACCTGCTAATCTTCCCGGAATGTGTCCTTTCCATGGTTCAAAAGCTTTGAAGCGATGAGCCATAATTGCTTCACCGGCAGTTGCTGTAAGTACGTTGTTACGTAATCCTATAATTCCTCGCGAAGGAATTTCAAATTCAAGATGAATTAAATCGCCTTTTGGCTCCATGACAAGCATATCGCCTTTTCGTTGACTTACTAATTCAATTACTTTGCCTGATGAAGTTTCGGGCACATCTACTGTTAAAATTTCAATTGGTTCACATTTTACACCATCAATTTCCTTAATAATTACTTGGGGTTGCCCTACTTGAAGTTCATACCCTTCGCGTCTCATGGTTTCAATTAATACGGATAAATGTAATATACCTCTACCATAAACTAAATACGAATCGGCTGAGTCGGTTTCTTCTACACGAAGTGCAAGATTTTTTTCTAATTCGCGAAATAAACGGTCGCGTAAGTGCCGAGAGGTAACAAATTTTCCTTCTTTACCAAAAAATGGTGAGTTGTTAATACAAAACAACATGTTCATTGTAGGCTCGTCAATTGCTATTGGAGTAAGTCCTTCCGGGTTTTCAAAGTCAGCAATCGTATCACCTATCTCAAAACCTTCTATTCCCATTACAGCACAAATATCTCCGGCATGTACTTCTTCTACTTTTATTTTACCTAATCCTTCAAACACGTACAATTCTTTCACTCTTGATTTTTCAATCTTACCATCTCTTTTAACTAAACTAATTGGTTGGTTAACTTTTATACTTCCACGAAGGATTCTTCCTATTGCAATTCGTCCGGTAAATGAGGAGTAATCTAACGATGTAATTTGCATTTGAAGTGTACCTTGTTCAACATGTGGTGCAGGTATTTGTTGAATTATATCATCCAATAAAGTAGTAAAATCAGTACTTGGATTCTTCCAGTCATGGCCCATCCATCCTTGTTTTGAGCTACCATAAACCGTGTGAAAATTTAATTGGTCTTCGGTTGCATCTAAGTTGAAAAACAACTCAAATACTTGGTCGTGTACTTCCTCCGGTCTGCAATTGGGTTTATCTACTTTATTAATTACTACTATTGGTTTTTTACCAAGAGCCAATGCTTTTTGTAATACAAATCTGGTTTGAGGCATTGGTCCTTCAAATGCGTCAACTAATAAAAGCACCCCGTCAGCCATGTTTAAAACACGTTCAACTTCACCACCAAAGTCAGCGTGACCGGGAGTATCAATGATGTTTATTTTTGTACCTTTATAATTAACTGAAATATTTTTAGCAAGAATTGTAATTCCACGTTCACGCTCAATATCATTGTTATCTAAAATTAATTCTCCGCTTTGTTGATTTTCACGAAATAACTGTGTTTGGTGAATGATTTTATCAACTAACGTTGTTTTCCCGTGGTCAACATGGGCAATGATTGCGATGTTTCTGATATTTTGCATGTAGTTTTAAAAAATGAGGCGCAAAAGTAATTAATAGTCAGTACAAATCAGTAAGATTTTTTTGTTTGAATTGAAGTACGGCTATTTTCAGGCACTTTGCCTTAATTTTTCTACACGTTTAATTTGGCATTTTAGGTGTTTTTTTATCCAAATAATTGGTTCGCCAACCATAAAAGAATAAATATGCAAAACAAAATACACCTACAACATAACTTACATGTATGCTGGTAGCATCCGCTACAATGCCTTGAAGCCAGCTAATTATTCCTCCACCCATTATCATCATTATTAATAAATTGCTGCCTTGTGTGGTATGTTTACCTAATCCATTGATAGCAAGCGCAAAAATGCAGGGCCATAATGTGCTGCAAAATAAACCTACACTTGTAAATGCATAAATGCTTATCAATCCTTTTGTATTCACACCTATTAAAAGTGCAGTAATTCCTAAAATGGAGAAATATCGCAACATTCTTGCAGGGTCGCCTTTGCTTGCTATATCTGCAATAGCCACTACCGGAATAATTAACCCATAAATATAAAACGTATCTAAGCTATGGTTAGCAATTGCATTTACCAATAAAAAAACAATGAATGCCAAATACGGTGCAACAAATTTTAAGATATTCTTTTTGTTTCCGGTGTATCCTAATGCTTCAATTGCTCCTGTCCATCGCCCTATCATTAAGCTAGCCCAATACAATGAAACATAGGGTGCAATATTTTGCGTGCCTAAGCCAAGTTCATTTTCAATATAAGCAGGTAAATTGCTTGCTGTTGCTACCTCAACTCCTACGTATATAAATATTGCAAGCATGCCCATCCATAGTTGCGGGTAATGCAAAGCAGTTTTGCGCTCAGGTGTAGTTGAATTTTCTGTTGATGTTTCTTCTTTAGTAACCGTATTTGGTATTGATGAAAGTTTGATTAATATGGCTACCAACACAAAACATAATCCTAATATTAAATAAGGAATTTTTACACTTTCAATACTTGAATTTGTAGCATTAGTAGATGAACCAAATATGGCAAAACTAACAATCAATGGGCCGATGGTAGTACCTAAATTGTTTATTCCGCCTCCTAATGTAAGTCTTTGTGAACCGGTTTCTTTGGTTCCTAATGCAATGGCAAGTGGGTTGGCTACGGTTTGTTGAAGCGAAAATCCTAAACCAACTATAAATAGTCCGCTAAGCATTAACGGAAAAGAAGATGAATTAGCTGCAGGGTAAAATAAAATTGTACCTGCAGCAGAAATTAGTAATCCTGTAGCAAGTATATTTTTATATCCATACCGCTGTATAATGTCTTGTTTTATCCATGAAGAAATTAACATATATAAAATTGCACCTACAGTATATGCCACGTAAAAAGCTACCGATACCAACTGGCTTTGTGCTTGTGTTAGTTGAAACGATTGTTTAAAAACCGGAATTAATATATCGTTACTTGCAGCAACAAATCCCCAGAAAAAAAATACAGAGATTAACGTAAATAATTGGCGTTGTAATACTTTATTCATGTGTCAAAGATATTAGAATTTATAGCCCCTCAATACTATTGCGTTAATTGTATTCTCCACATCTGTATGCTATTTTAGCCGTTAAACAAATTTATTTGCCATTGAGCAATATTTAGTTTGAAACCAAATACCTGCCACATAAATTTGGGTATAAAGTATAATTTGTTTTAAAGGCATTATCTTTTTATTTTGAATTAATAAACTCATAAATCAAAAACATTGGAGACATTATCAAAAACACGGTTGTATTGGTTGTGCCAGTTAGGTGGTTGGTTCATCTTTATTGGGCTCGAAATAATTAGTTACATCCGTATTGATGGCTATAATTCAATGTTACTTACTAATGCCTTAGTTAATTTTATCTTGGGCATTTTAATTACACACATGTATCGTTTGTTTGTTATTAAAAATGGTTGGTTGGATTTACCATTAACTAAACTGTTACCACGAGCCATTGTTACCGTAGCAATTATGGTAACTATTCTTACCGCTATTAATATTCCGTTAGATAGATTAACGTATCCTTTTTTCAAACAAATTGATATTACTGTTGGTTTCTTTTTAGGATACTTTTTTAATTTAAGCAAGTATGTTTTGCTATGGACATTAACCTACCACTTGTTT
>JACFNJ010000026.1:0-7190 GCA_019454865.1 Bacteroidia bacterium | reverse complement strand
CATTTCAAAACTTAAAAAATCAACTCAATCCGCATTTTTTATTCAATAGTTTAAACAGTATACGAACACTAATTGATACCGAACCTTTGCTTGCAAAAAAAGCAATTACAGAACTAAGTGGTTTGTTACGTAGTACACTTTCTACAGATAATTATAAAACAGTTCCATTATCAGTAGAGTTGCAAATGGTTAATCATTACTTGGCCATTGAAAGTATCAGGTTTGATGAACGATTGCAATGGAAGTTTGAAATAGACGATGATGCACTTAACTGTCAAGTACCTCCGATGATGCTGCAAACACTGATGGAGAATGCGATAAAACATGGAATTTCTAAACAAAAAAATGGGGGAGGAATACATCTTAAAATAACTAAAGTAGAAAAAGCATTGAACATAGTATTGTTAAATACCGGTGTTTATGAGCCTGAAAAAACTGAATCGGGAGTGGGAATTGAAAACACCAAGAAGCGCTTGCAATTGTTGTATGAAAATGATGCCAGCTTTAGTGTAAGCAACACTGAAGATAATAGAGTACAAACCAAAATAATTTTACCATTATGAGTATCCGAACAATAATAATAGATGATGAGAGATTAGCACGCGAAGGCTTGAAACAAATACTTACAGAGTTTGATGATATTGAAATTGTTGGCGAGGCATCCAATGCAGATGAAGCAATAGAATTAGTAGAACGATTAAAACCTACTCTTTTATTTTTGGATATCGAAATGCCTGAAAAAACAGGATTTCAGCTGTTGGAAGAATTTATTGATGCACCTTATGTAATATTTACAACTGCATATAGCGAGTTTGCATCAAAAGCTTTTGATGTTAATGCGTTGGATTATGTATTAAAACCTATTGAATCAAATCGGCTTACAGATGCGGTGAATAAACTTCGTAAATTATTAGCCGAAGAAAAAGCACAAACGGGAGATTCGCATAAATTGAATGATAACGATTCGGTATATATTCGTGATGGAGAACGTTGTTGGCTGGTAAAGCTATCCGATATAAGATTGATAGAAAGTGCAGGAAATTATGCAAAGATTCATTTTGATAAGCACCAACCGTTAATACATAAAACTTTAAATGCATTGGATGAACGCTTGAGCAATACAAGTTTCTTTAGAGCAAACAGACAGCAAATTGTTAATTTAAAATATGTAGAAAAGGTTGAACCATTTTTTAATTCAGGGCTTTTGCTGTATTTAAAAGATGGAATTAAGATAGAAGTAAGCAGACGGCAATCTGTAAAGTTTAAAAACTCATTAAGTTTATAAAACAATATAAGTAGAATAGGTAAAAATTATCGTTTTAATAAAAGAAAAACATTATTTTGCTTTCATTACTTAAAATGAAAAGATGAATTTATGAAATTAATTCATCTTTAATAGAACTTATTTTCTTGTATGTTAAATGATTTTTAGACCGACCCGAAAACTACTTACTTCAAACAAAATTAAACCCGAAGAAATTCAGCCGAATGAAATTAATACCCTTAATGAATGGTTGATTAGTTCTGCATCTACTACATTTAAAGGAAAAACCTTATTGATTTTTATTCATGCACCAAGTTTTATGACTGTGGTGGTTGAAGGAAAAAGCATTTTAAAAAAAATTCCTGAATTTGAAACTCGGTTAATTAAACTATTGCAACGAAGCAATTTCCCTGAAAAATTAATTAATGATTTTAAAAAGAATTTGCAACCCTTAAAGTTTGCTACTAATACCAATAAAAGCTACATAGGACGTACAGTAAATTTTGTGCAAACGGTTGAAGATTTTTGTTCAACTTATTACGACTATTCCGAGTTGGATTTGGATGATATTGAAAACAATTTGTTTTCGTATTTGTATTTTGTAAAAGGTAATCTGATAACTGCCGAAGATTGGTGGAATAACTATATACATGGAGATGACCTACTATCAAAAGCAGTTGAACCCAAAGTTATTAAGGCATCTACTATCAATAAACTTGGGATGACAGCCGAAGAAGAATTATACATGGAAAACCAAATGCTGAAAATGGATTTGGAACACATGGGAGGAAATCCTATTTTTTTGAATGACGATGAGATAATGCCTAAACTACCTTTAAACGTTGAAAACTTTGTTTTAAGAAATATAAAGTATTACGAGTCTAAAATTAAAGATGCTGAATTGGTAACAATTTATGAGTTGCTGGGAAAACCAAAAATTAAAAAGTTGGATGAAATTAAATCAGAAGCAGATTTATTAAAGCAATTTCTGCACATAGACGGCTTGTTAAAGCAGAAACAAATAGTAGTGGAATTTTTTGGAAAATATTCTTTGGAGATTTGCTATTCATTTATTGTAGATGAAATAATGCAAAAGAAAGTTCCGAATGTTATTATACCGAATGTGATTACAGATTTTATTTATGAAAAATTTTACCCAAACCATAAATTTGAAATAAATAATAAGGTGGATTTATTTATTCAACTTGCATTTAATCCCGATAAGGAATTTCAAGTTTTGGAGGAAATGATGCAGAAGCTGGATACTTTCATTTTTAATAATAAATCCGTTGCTGTTGATGAGTTTTTAGGATACTTAAATGTATATCGTTTTACTGAAGAGAGTAGCCGATATATGGGGCAAAGTTGTATTGAAATTCAACTTAACGAAGATAAAACGCAAGCAACAGTATGGGGTAAAATTGAGTTTAAAAATCCTGTAAAGGGTAGAAGAAGAGTTGCGAAAGATTATTTGATTAAGTTGAAACACGGGAAACAAGGTTGGTTAATAACCAGGTTTGATTGCGAAGGATTGTCTGAATAAAATATCAGTTATTGTTTCTCCGAATTTATGCGGATGCCCTCTTTTTCAATGATTATTTTATGTGCTTTATATAATGCACCTATAGTCATTTTAAAAGTTTTTTTACTCATTTGAAAAAATTTATAAATTTCTTCTGCCGAACTTTTGTCATGGTATGGTAAGTAACCGTTATGCTTACGCAATAGTTTTAAGATTTGTTCCTTTTCATCATCAGTGCGTGAGTATCCGGGTTTACCAATCATTATGTCTAATCGGTTATCGTCTTTTATTTTTTTTACAAACCCGGTAAAAGTATCTCCTACATATAAATCTTTAAAAACCTCATTGTAATGCAGCAGCCCCAAATGTTTTTTGTTTACTATTACTTGATAACCCAAAGGCGTATTTTTATATACAATGCACTGCACAATTTCTTTATCAGAAACACTCAGTTCGGTATTAGAAAGTTCATCAGTTAAGATTTCTTTACCCAATAATTTGTTTGATACTTCATCAAACACAATTTTTACTAAACAATAATCGCCTACAAGCAAATCCTCTTCGTGCCATGAGCGTGGTAAAAATAACGGACAAGGTAAACCCCAATCCAAAAAAGCACCGGTAGTATTTATATTAGTAACTTTTAATGTAATTAAATCCTCTAATTTCCCCTTAGGTTTCTTGGTTGTGGCTATAGTTTTCCAGTTTAAATCCTGAAACACAAAAACTGTAAGTTTATCGCCTTTAAGAATTCCAGTATCACTATACTCTAAAGGCATATCAATTGTATTTCCTTTGTTGTCCGAGAGAGTATATCCTTTCGGAGTTTTATCCGAAATAGTTAAATCATAAAATAAACCGGGTTTAAACATGGTACGCAAAGGTGGTAAATTATATTAATTATCGTTTATTTTTTTTGTTTGAACATTTTTTTAAAAGCCAATTATTCAATTTGTAGCTTGCATAAGCCGAGCCACTTCCTATAACGGCTCCAGCAAGTACATCAGTTGGGTAATGTACACCTAAGTGCATGCGAGAGTATGCAACTGCTGATGCCCATGAGTATGCAGGTATAATAACGTACCATTTTGGGTACAATAAACTTATTCCGGTAGCTGTTGAAAAAGCTGAGGATGTATGTCCGCTTGGAAATGAATACGACCCTCCGGATGACATTTTTTCTATCTCAGGATAAGTTATATATGGACGGTCTCTTTTTGCTAAGTATTTTGCAGATGTAGTTATTAAACTTGCTATCGCTATGCCACTGCCTAATTGAATAGCTTTAAGTGCAAGTGAAGTGTCTTTTTTTAATATTCCTGAAACAAATAGTAATGAAGGTGCGCATAATGTTATTGGTGTTGCTGATTCCGAAAACACCTGAAACATTGGATCAAGTGAGTTGTTGCGCCCTATATTTATTGAACGCAGCAGCTCAATATCTTGATTTTGTGCTGAAGTATTGATGCAAATAAATAATGCTAAAATTAATTGAATTACTCTCATCCGTTTTCTCAATAGAGCTAACTCATTGGATAGACAATAATATGTTTTTTACGAATTAATAATTCGCTTTTATAAAACTGAGATATTAATTGATTTATCAATTCTATCTTCTCAATCTTAATTTAGGTTTCGTTATCAATTGTCAATTTCTTGATTTAGATTTGCGCAACTTTTTTACAAAAAATTATTTTTATCAATACAATGGAGTCTCGAAAAATTTCAAATGCTTTAATTTCAGTTTTTTACAAAGATGGTTTGGATCTACTTGCTAAAACATTGAACCAATTAGGGGTGGCAATTTATTCAACAGGAGGAACACAAGATTACATCGAAAAGTTGGGAATTAAAGTTAATCGTGTAGAAGATTTAACCGGTTATCCAAGCATTTTAGGCGGACGAGTTAAAACCTTACACCCAAAAGTTTTTGGAGGTATATTGGCAAGACGCGATAATGAAAACGACAAAAAAGAAGTTGAAACCTATCAAATCCCTTTTTTTGATTTGGTAGTGGTGGATTTATATCCATTTGAAGAAACAGTAAAGAACACAACTAATAAGGATGAGATTATCGAAAAAATCGATATTGGAGGTGTTTCATTAATACGTGCCGCTGCTAAAAACTATACCGATACTTTAATTGTTTGTGATAAAAATGATTTTAAAAGTTTATCGGATAAGTTAATTGCAAGTAATGGAAATACTGCGTTGGATATACGTAAAAAATATGCAACCAAAGCTTTTTATACCACTTCCAACTACGATAATTTGATATATAATTATTTTAATAGCTCCGAACAATCAGGTAGCTTTTCGACCAATATTAAACAAGCAAAAACATTACGGTATGGTGAAAATCCACACCAGAAAGGGATTTACTTCGGAAATTTGGAAGCAATAATTGAGCAAGTACACGGCAAAGATTTGTCGTATAATAACTTGCTGGATGTGGATTCAGCATTGAATTTGATAAGTGATTTTAATGAACCAACAGTAGCAATTATTAAACACAATAATCCTTGTGGAGTAGCTTCGCGCGATTCTATTTTACAATGTTACCTTGATGCGCTTGCCGGAGATCCAACATCTGCGTTTGGAGGCATTATAGCATCCAATCGTGCGATTGATGAAGCAACGGCATTGGAAATTGATAAATTATTTATGGAAGTGTTAATTGCCCCGGCATACGAAGGTAAAGCACTTGAAATATTAAGAAGTAAAAAGAATCGAATTTTGTTGGTGCAAAAGGGAAGTTTACCTGCTGAAAAGCAATTTCGCAGTATTTTAAATGGTGTATTGGAACAAGATAAAGACAAAGTGATTTTAACTAAAACAGAGTTGAAAATTGTAACCAACAAAACAGCTACCGAGCAACAAATTGAAGACATGTTGTTTGCCGATAAAATTGTAAAACATACCAAAAGTAATACCATCGTTTTAGCAAAAAATAAGCAGCTAATAGGTATTGGTTGTGGGCAAACATCCCGTGTTGATGCATTAAAAGGTGCAATTGCTAAAGCTAAAGAATTTGGTTTTGATTTAAAAGGTTCAGTTATGGCAAGCGATGCATTTTTCCCATTCCCTGATTGTGTAGAAATAGCAGACAATAATGGAATTGATGCAGTGATACAGCCCGGTGGTTCTATTAAAGACGATTTGAGCATTGCATATTGCAATAACAATAAAATTGCAATGTATTTCACAGGAATTCGTCATTTTAAACATTAAAAATTTATCTTAAATAAATGTTTCTAACTTGTAGAAAACATAACATAAAATTTTTGGAATATAGTTTATATTGCACGCTATTATTTAATAACGAAAAGAGGTAATTACGATATATGGGTGTTTTCAGCTTCTTAACACAAGACTTAGCAGTAGATTTGGGTACTGCCAACACATTGATTATATTTAGAGATCAGGTAGTTGTTGATGAACCATCAATTATTGCGAAAAATCGCAGGACAGGAAATGTTATAGCTGTAGGCAGTCAGGCTCAGCAAATGCATGGAAAAGCCCATGAAGATATAAAAACTATTCGTCCGCTTAAAGATGGTGTAATTGCCGATTTTAATGCAGCCGAGGAAATGATAAGAGGGATGATTCAAATGATTCCTCAAACTTCTAAGTTAATCAAGCCACAACAACGTATGGTAATTTGTATTCCATCCGGTATAACTGAAGTGGAAAAACGTGCAGTAAAAGATAGTGCTGAGCGTGCAGGTTCAAAAGAAGTTTATTTAATACATGAGCCAATGGCAGCAGCAATAGGTATTGGTATTGATGTATTTGAGCCAATGGGTAACATGATAATTGATATTGGCGGAGGAACAACAGAAATTGCTGTAATTGCTTTGGCAGGTATTGTTTGTGATCAATCCATACGTGTAGCAGGTGATGAATTTACAGAGGATATTTTAGATTACATGCGTAGGCAGCACAATTTACTAGTTGGTGAGCGTACAGCTGAACGTATAAAAATTGAGGTAGGTTCAGCATTATTTGAATTAGATAATCCACCACCGGATTATGCGGTAAATGGTAGAGATTTAATGACCGGAATACCTAAACAAATTACTGTTAGTTATAGTGAAATTGCCGCTGCCTTAGATAAATCTATTTCAAAAATTGAGGAAGCAATATTACGTGCCTTAGAGCTAACCCCTCCTGAACTTTCAGCCGATATTTACTCAACAGGTTTGTATCTTACCGGTGGAGGTGCTTTGTTAAGAGGATTAGATAAGCGTATAGCAGCAAAAACAAAATTGCCGGTACATGTTGCTGAAGATCCACTACGTGCAGTAGTTAGAGGAACAGGTATGGCACTTAAAAATTTAAAAAACTTTAAATTTTTGATGACATAAACATACGTGTAGATACGTAGCTTTATGCAGTACCGTC
>JACFNJ010000290.1 GCA_019454865.1 Bacteroidia bacterium | reverse complement strand
CACGAAATCATGTATTCCAAAGGCAAATCACGCGATGAGTGTTGCCATGCATAATGATACTCAAACAAATGTAAGCGTATAATAAGAAACAACATGAAAACAATGCCTATAACTGAAACAGAATGCGTATAAAATGCGGCACTCGCAATTTTTTGCCACGATTGATTTTCAGGATTATTAGCTGCAAATAAATATGCGAAAGTGGCTATTAGAGCAGTACCAAACGACAACACAACAGCTAAATGACCAAGATTTCCATAAATAAGATTTTCTCCTACAAATTGAACTTCATTCACGATAAATAGTGTATTAAAATGTGGTGCGAAAATAAAGATATAATCCACAAAAATGCTTGTTTGTAGCTTATTTTACAGTTAAGCAAAGTAGAACTATCATTTATAACAATCACATCAATGAATACTAAGCAGATAGAACAATCCAATTAAATTTACAATTCATTTTAGTAAAGCGAATTGACTAAAATTTGTTTTTAAACGTTGTAAATAAATTTGTAAATAAATTTTAAAAAACTACATTTGCAGTCCTTTTTAGGCGCATGTGGCGTAATTGGTAGCCGTGCCAGACTTAGGATCTGGTGCCGAAAGGCGTGGGGGTTCGAGTCCCTCCATGCGCACAAAATTGAAAAGACTGACCTAAAATCAGTCTTTTTTAATTAATACATCATTGAAATTATGAACGTTACTTTTGATAAAAAAGATGCCTTAAACGGCACAATTGCAGTAAGTATATCTGGTACAGATTACGCAAAAGATATTGACAACAAACTAAAAGATTTGCAAAAAAAATCAAATATACCCGGCTTTCGTCCAGGTATGGCTCCTAAAGGTATGATTGAAAAAATGTATGGCACCTCGGTATTGCTTGAAGCCATTAATACTGCTGCAAGCCGTGCATTGTTTGATTATATTGATGAAAACAAATTAAACATATTAGGCCAACCGGTACTAACTGAAGACACCAAAGTAGATGAATTGGTTAAAGGAAATACTTATACATTTAAATTTGATATTGGTTTAGCACCTGAAATTACTTTAAACTTTTCGGATAAGGATGTATTTACCAAATACAAAGTGGAGGTAGATGAAAAACAAATAGACGAAGAAGTAGAAAGAATGCAAAAGCGTTCGGGCAACTTAGTTGAAGTTGAATCAGCAACGGAAGATGATATTGTATATACCACAATGACTGAATTGGACGAAAACAATGCTCCTTTAGAAGCAGGTGTTTACTCCGACTCTACTCCTATCCTTATTCAAAGCATAAAAAATGATGCAATTAAAAAGGAGTTTTTAGGGAAGAAAAAGCAAGATACATTCCATGTAAATGTTTTTGATTTGTTTGATAACGACCATTCAGAAATGTCGCATGCGTTAAATATTGATAAAAACACGGTTGGTGATATTAATAAAGTTTTTCAAGTTGTAGTTAAAGAAATAAAACGTAACGAGAAGGCAGAAATTAACCAAGAAATGTTTGATAAGCTATATGGTGAAGGTGTAGTTACTAGTGAAGAAGAAATGCGTAATCGTATTAAAACAGAACTAGAAGGCTACTACGATGCACAAGCTACACACTTGTTAGAGCACGAAATGCTGGATAGTTTGGTAGCAAAACAAAACATTGAATTGCCGGATGCTTTCTTGAAACGTTGGTTGCTAGATCGATATGCGGATAAATTCAATGCTGAAAACATCGATTCCAATTATGTTTCAGAAGCTAATTACTTAAAAAACCATCTTTTTGAAGAAAAAGTATTGAGTGAAGCAGGAGTAAAAATTGAAGAGAATGATATTAAAGCTGCTGCTTTAAATTATACACGTAGTATGTTTG
>JACFNJ010000289.1 GCA_019454865.1 Bacteroidia bacterium | reverse complement strand
TGTTGTAATTGCTTATGAGCCTGTTTGGGCAATAGGTACAGGCAAAACAGCGAGTACAGCACAGGCACAAGAAGTACATGCATTTATCCGAAATCTAGTTCGTGAAAAATATAACAATACCGTTGCAGATAATTTAACAATTCAGTATGGCGGAAGTGTAAAACCGGATAATGCTGCCGAATTATTTTCTGCACCCGATATTGATGGAGCTTTAGTTGGTGGAGCTGCATTACAAAGCAGAAGCTTTGTTGATATTGTGAAAGCAATGAAATAACAAATCAAATTTTAATTATAAAGCAAGTCGGATATGATTTATTATCCGACTTTGTTATTTATATACTCGTTTAAGCTTACAATCTTTTACCGGAGCAATAATCATTGGTACTTTTTCTACAAGTACAGAGCTGGTGTCTAATCCAAATGCTTTTTCTTCACTCAAGCTTTAGATATCTAATATCCCATACGCATCCATTATTAAACTTTCGTATACTCCTAATACTTTTTCATAACTCAGATGCCTTTTCAATACTACAAATTTAAAATCACCGGTAATATTTAATTTGCTAAGTGAGGCATAGCGGCTGGTTACATCTACTTCATGGTTTTTCATTAATTCTTCTACTACTTTTCTAAAGTAAAAATTTATTTTTTGTTCAACCCTAAATCCTAATTTAAAATCCACTTTTATTATATCCTGACTGGCTATATGATCTACTTTGTATTCCATTGTATATGGTTGATCATCTACATGAATGTGCACAAACCAATATATATCGGCACGTTTGGGTTGTTTTTGAAGTATGCTATACACAACTTTATTTTCAATTTCCATCAAATTATCGGCACTGGTAAGGTACACCAAGTGTGTAGCAAATTTTGGAACTGAAGTGTCGTTGCTTAATTGTTGTAATACAGAAATGTAATCTCTAAGTTTTACAAATTCTGTTAATCTGTTTTTGATTTTTCGTCCTTTAAACCAAATCCACATTACTGCAACAAAAATACTGCTTACCAATAATGTCATCCATCCACCATGTGGTATTTTGCTGATGTTTGCAATTAAAAAACTTCCTTCAATTAGTATATAAAATGCTGTTACAAATACTACAACATACTTAGGAGCTTTCATTTTGCGTAAATAACTTGAAAGCAATATTGTTGTCATCATCATGGTAGTTACAATTGCTAGTCCGTATGCGGCTTCCATGCGTGATGATTCTTTGAAATATAAAACAATAGAAATACACCCAATCCATAAAATCCAATTTACACTCGGAACATACAGTTGTCCTTTGGCTACTGATGGATATTTTATTCTAACCTTTGGCCATAAATTTAATCGAAGTGCCTCACTTATTAAAGTGAATGAACCGGTTATCATTGCTTGGCTTGCAATAATAGTTGCAAGTGTTGCTATTACAATTCCCGGAATTAAAAACCACTCCGGTACAATGGCATAAAATGGATTAATATTACTTGCTTCTTTACCAATGCTGTTAATTACCCAAGCACCTTGCCCGAAGTAATTAAGCAATAATGTAATTTTTACAAATGACCAACTGATGCGAATATTTTTCTTTCCGCAATGTCCCATGTCAGAATACAAAGCCTCGGCACCTGTACTGCATAAAAATACAGCACCCAATAGCCAAAAACCATTCGGATAATTTGCTAATAAATTATATGCATAGTAAGGATTAATCGCTTTTAATACTCCCGGATGCGATAATAAACTTACCGTTCCTAACACACCAAGCATTATAAACCAAACTAACATAATTGGTCCAAAAACTTTACCTACTATGTTTGTACCTACTCGTTGTATAACAAATAATGTAGTAATGATAGTAATTACAATTGGTATA
>JACFNJ010000025.1:10146-17756 GCA_019454865.1 Bacteroidia bacterium | reverse complement strand
TGCCATGCCTTTGGTGCACATGCCGTATTTCCTAATACCAGAACCGTGTTAGATTTTGGCGTACAAGATAATAAGGCAATCCATGTGTATAAGTATGGTTTGGTTACAAGTTTTCACATGAACGACCGTTGTGCGGCAGGTTGTGGAAGGTACTTAGGATATATTGCAGATGAATTTGGGTTGTCATTAAATGAATTAGGTCCGGAAGCAAACAAAGCGAAAAAAGAAACAACGATTTGCTCTACTTGTACGGTGTTTGCAGGTGCCGAAATAAAGGAGTTGTTACACAATGGCGAGCAAAAGCCGGATATTCTTGCCGGACTTCATAAATCCATTGTTCAGCGCGCAATGTCGCTTATAGCACGCTCAGGAGGTGTAAAGAATGAATTTACTTTTACAGGTGGGGTTGCACGTAATGAAGCGGTACTAAAATATGTAAAACAAATGGTGATAGACTCCTATGGTGAAGTTACCATGAATATTCATACCGATTCTATTTTTATGGGAGCATTGGGCGGTGCCATGTTTGCGAGGAGAAATATTAGTGCTGATTTGCCACAAGGCACATTGGTTAGAGAAACCGGAGGTTCAGTCAATTAATCAATTTTATTATGAAAGATACAATTTATACCATGGGTATTGATGTGGGAGGCAGCTATGTTAAAACTGTGCTTATGCGCTATGATAAAGCAAATACTCAACATCAATTACTAGATAAGCAAACAGAAAAAATCAGAAAGCGCGACCCCAAAGATGTTGCGCACGACTCAATTAATATGATTTTGGAAAGAAACCACTTAGATTATGACAAGGACATAGCTTATTTGGCTTCTACAGGAGAGGGAGAAATGGTGGAGCGAAAAACAGGACATTTTTATAGTATGACTACACATGCGCGTGGGGGAATTTTTCTTACACCGGGTGCAAGAACTGTGGTGGATATGGGTGGTTTATATGTTCGTGCAATCAAAATTGATGAAAGAGGGAAAGTGCTTGACTATAAAATGACAGGACAATGTGCTTCCGGTTCAGGACAGTTTATTGAAAATATTTCACGCTATTTAGGATTGGCAGTTGAAGAGGTTGGCGATATTTCACTTCAATCCGAAAATCCTGAAGTACCATCTGGCATTTGTGCGGTATTAGCAGAAACGGATGTTATCAATTTGGTGTCAAAAGGAGTTTCAACTCCTAATATTATCAAAGGGATTAACATATCTATTGCGCAACGGGTTGTAAAGTTGCTTAGCTCATTAAAAGCTGAAAATCCAATTTCACTAATGGGTGGTATGGGAATGAATATAGGAATGATACAAGCTATACAAGAGGTGGCAGGCGAAAATAAGAAGAGTGAACTCACTTTTCTTTCACACCCTGATTCTATTTACTCCGGTGCAATTGGCGCTGCTCTTTGGGGCGGATATCGGTATTATGTATTGAAAGAAAAAAGTGAAAAAGAATTGGCAGTATCTTAAATCATTCAAAAAGCAATGGAAACCACATTCCCATTTCAGCCAATTACAGAAAAGATTGTCCAAAATATAGCTGTGCTCTTTGAGCAAAATGCGCAAAAGTTTGGAGATAAGCTCATTTTTTGTCAAAAGGATGAGAAGGGTGAGTATGTTGGAATCACATGGAAAGCATTTTTTGAAGATATACTAAATATTGCTTATAATCTTAAACAAGCCGGTGTAAATAAGGGCTCTAAAGTTATTTTGTACTGCCCTAATTCATTGAATATGCTCAGAGCCGAAATGGCAATCATGGCTTCCGGAGCTATTGCCGTACCTATTTTTGCATATTTCAAAAAAAACACAGCAGAGTTGCTCATTAATCATTCGGATGCTGAATTTATAATACTTTCCGGAGCTTTTCAATTTAATGAGTTAAGCACAAACTTGCCCAAAATTAAAACCATTTGGACTTTCGACCAAGTAGTCAATCACACTAAGTATGCAGTAAACGATTTTGCAGAGTTGCTCCAAAGACGTGCAGACCAAAAATTTGCATTGGATACAGATGCCTCACCGGATGAGGTTTGTTTGAATATGTACACTTCGGGTACCATGGGAGTGCCAAAATGTGTACAGCTTACACATAAAAATATTCTTTCGCAGCAAGCATCAATTCATTCAGTGCTTAAAGTTACTGCGTATGACAGATTCCTTTCATATTTACCTTGGCATCACAGTTTTGGGGGGATTTTTGAACTTTTCAGTGCTTTATACAATGGTGCTACTTATCATCTCGAAAGTAGTTTAGGCAAAGATGCAAAGTCAATTTTTGAAAATTGGAAAAAAGTCAAACCAACTGTTTTTTTTAGTGTGCCTAAAGTGTATCAATCGCTGTTTGAATTAGCAAATGGAAGTAGGGATGCAGAAGATGCCTTTTTTAAAGCAGGGTTAAAATTTATTTTTACTGCTGCAGCCGCATTGCCACAAAGACTTTCAGATGAGTTTGAACGAAGGGGCATTCATGTAATTGAAGGATGGGGGCTAACCGAAACTTCACCATGTTGTACACTTACAAATCCTGAATTAAAGCGAGAAAGTGGAGTAGTCGGGATGCCAATACCGGGTGTTCAACTGCGCATTGCTAAGGATGATGAGATACAAGTAAAAGGACCAAATGTGATGGTCAAATATTATAAAAATGACGAAGCAAATGCAGAAGCTTTTACAGCAGATGGGTGGTACAGGACAGGTGATGTAGGCGAATTGTCAGCAAATGGATTGAAATTAATTTCACGTAAAGATAGAATTTTTAAATTATCCAATGGTGAAAAGGTTATTCCTACAGATTTAGAAAAAGCTATTGAACTGAAATGTCATTATGTGCAATATGCAGTTGTTGCAGGAAGTGGCGAGGAACATCCGGTAGCGTTAATATTCCCGAATAAAAAACTCTTAGATCATCCTGATTATGCAGTTTCTCCGGAACAAGGTTGTTTCTGTCCTCGAAATATAAATGAAATGGGGCATTGCTTAACCGGCTGTTTGCAATTAGCAAATCAAGCTATCGGGCAAAAATTTGCCAAAATAAAAGCAGCTGCAATTATTGATGACGAACTCTCATTAGATAATAATATGCTTACTCCCTCAATGAAAGTAGCTCCCAAAAATGTAGTAGAAAAATACAAAGCACACTTGCAAAACTTGTATGGCAATAACGTGCCGACTGAGGAAGAAGTGTATATCATAGAACTTGAACCCAATAACACTTTTAAGCGATGTATGTAATTAAATCAACCGATAAAATGAAAGCTATCATGGGCGAATATTTTCGCTCATTAGAGAGCGGCAGTAAGAAAGTGGCGTGGTGTACAAGCGTTGGTCCGGCTGAATTGCTCCGTTCTTTTGGTTTTGAAGTATATTTCCCCGAAAATCATGGTGCATTGCTAGGTGCTACGCGTACTGCAATGGATGTAATACCGGAGGCTATAAAAAGTGGATATTCCGGTCATGTTTGTTCATATACCACTGCTGATATCGGTTCGTATTTGCGAGGCGATACCCCACTGAAAAAACATTATGGAATGAAGGGGCATCCCAAACCCGACTTGATTGCATACAATACCAATCAATGTAGAGAAGTGCAGGATTGGTTTTACTTTTTTGCTAATGAGTTTAACTGTCCAATAGTTGGAATTACACCTCCTCGCTATATTGAAGAAGTTACGCAAAATGAGGTAAACTTAGTGGTTGATCAGTTTAAAGCAATGATACCAGTTTGTGAAATGGTAAGTGGACAAAAGTTTAGCGAAGATAATTTCAAAGAAACAGTACGGTTAAGCAAAGAGGCAACTTTATTATGGCAAAAGGTATTAAAAACCTCTACTGCCATGAATGCTCCAATTAGCTTTTTTGATGGCACCATTCACATGGGTCCTATTGTAGTGTTACGTGGAACTCAAATAGCCAAAGATTATTACACGGAGCTGTTGGCAGAATTAGAAGACAATGTGAAAAATAATCGAGGTTTTTTACCACAAGCACGTACACGAATTTTTTGGGAAGGAATGCCGATTTGGGGTAAACTAAGAATGTTAAGTGATTTGTTTGCTTCCAATGGGGCTGCTGTTGTGGCTTCCACTTATTGTAGTAGTTGGGTGTTTGATAAGTTTGACGAAAATGATCCATGGAATTCTACTGCCAGAGCTTATACAGAAATTTTTATTAATCGGGGCGAGAAAGCCAAAATGAAAATGCTCAGTGAGTGGTTTAATGAATATCATATTGATGGGATTATTTATCACGATTCAAAAACTTGTTTTAATAATTCCAATGCAAAATTCGGAATGCCTCAACGGTTAAAAAGCTTGACCGGTGTGCCGGCATTGGTTATAGAAGGAGATTTATGCGACTTGCGTTTTTTTAGTGAAGGACAAAGCATAACCAAGATTGAAACTTTTATAGAACAACTTGAAGAAAACAAAGTAGAACAATGAGCAGCAAGCACAAAATACGCGTAGGTATTATCGGACTTGGTCCGGTAGGAATGATATTGGCTGTGAAGTTGCAAAAGGCAGGTTGTGAAGTAGCATTGTGTGTGCGTAATGAGGTCAAACGCAACAAAATCATTCATGAAGGAATAAAGTTAGAAAATGTTTTTACCGACTCAGCCAAATTCAAGGATGTATATGAAAATATTGAAGATTTTATAAATCTGGATTTAGACTACCTGATTTTTGCCGTAAAAACATATCATGTGCCCACGCTGCTTTCAGCTGCATCCGCTTTAATAACAGAGAAACTCACGGTTGTATCTGCTCAAAATGGTATTGATACTGAACATTTATATACATCAACCTTTGGTGAAGGGAAAATACTGCGTATGGTTGTAAACTTTGCCGGCAGCCCGATTAATCCCAATACAGTAAAGGTTAGCTTTTTTACCGCACCTAATTACATTGGTTCAATCAATGATAGCCGTAGAAAACAAGCGGATGAATTAGCAAATTTATTAACGCTGGCGAATGTAGATACGGATTCAGTTACTTCTTTTGATTTAGTAAAAAGAGTGTGGCACAAAACAATATTAAATTCTTCACTCAGTGCCTTGTGTGGAGTAGGTAGGTTAACTATGGCAGAAGCAATGTCTGATCCGGATACTGTAGAATTGATTGAACAAACCATCAGCGAAGCCGTAGGAGTAGCAGAAACCGAAAAAATTAGATTCGATGATAATTTTATCAGAGAATGTATGCGTTACCTCAAAAAGGGTGGCGATCATTTCCCTTCTTTAGCATTAGACTTAATCAATGGTAGAGAAACCGAGATTGATTTTTTCAATGGAAAGATTGTAGAATATGGACGAAAGCATTATGTGCGTGCCTCATTGAACTTATCTTTTACCAATATGGTAAATGCCATGACTAATAAAAACATCATTTCAAGGATGCCGGGCATTACCAATGATATTAATAGAAAAATATTGAATAAGGGTTTAATCATCAATTCCGAATTACTAAATCAATACAAAAAGGTAAATTGTTTTCTCGGTATTGACTTGGGTTCTGCATATACTAAGTTTTCGGTAATCGATGATCGAGGTAAAGCACTGTTCAGGTACTTTCTTCCCACACTTAACAATGATAAGCAGGCATTCAAAAATGTAATGCAAACAATATCTTCTAATTTTAATATCAGCATGAGTTGTGCAACAGGTTATGGTCGCAAGCATTTTAATCTTGCAGATATTGTTAAAACTGAAATTAACTGTGCAGCGGCTGGTGTTTCCTTTTTGTACGCAGGTGAGAAAAATATCATTGATATAGGTGGAGAGGATATTAAAATAATTCGTTGCGATAAGGATGACAATGTGCTTAATTTTTATATGAATGATAAGTGTGCAGCGGGCACCGGAGCCTTTTTGTCAGAAATAGCAGAACGTGCTTCCATACAAATTGCTGAGATGAGTACACTTGCTTCTTTGTCTAATTATGATAAAGAACTGAATAGCTTTTGTACTGTGTTTGCCAAAACTGAAATCATGAATTGGATATTTGATGGAATGTCAATGGAGGACATATCGCGTGGGGTGTATAATTCAATTGCCAATAAAATTGCCAAAATGAGAATTGACCCGGGTATCCCAACCTATATGGTAGGAGGAGTGATTGCACATCATCCATATTTGAAGCATATACTCAGTGAAAAATTTAACCTAAATATTAATGTAATCGAAGCTCCGCAGTTTGTGGTATCCTATGGTGCAGCAGTAATAGCTGCAAAAACTTTTGCTAAGAAAGGTAAAGCTATAGCTGAATTAACGGAAGAAGAGCAATAAAGAATAAACAACATGAAGCAAGTAAAATCAATAGCAAAAGAAGCCAGCATACCTTATGGAACATGGGGTACAAGTTATTTTCCTGCATGGCAATCATCTCCGTTGGCTGAGGTCAATATAGGTCAGTTTGCAGGAGAGGCAATGGCACGTATTTTATCAAAGAGGGGTGTTTCATCTACGCATTTAGACTATTTAATGATCGGTTCTACTGTGCCATGGCATTGGAAATTTTGGAATGCAACTGTTGTTGCCAGTTGTTTGGGTAGAAGAATTCCGGGATTTCATGTAGAGCAGGCTTGTGCCACGGGTTTGCAAGCAGTGGTATTAGCAGCATTTCAAGTTCAGTCAGGTGCAAGCGAAGCTGTTGGAGTACTCACTTTTGACAGAACAAGCGACTCGCCTGCAAGTATTTTTCCTGAAAGAAGAGCATATCGAAGAACTGAGGTAATTAGTGATGTTTGGGACAATTTCGGCTTCGACCCATCTACAGAAAGTGCGATGATATCCTCTGCAGGAAATGTAGCTCGTAAGCACAAAATAGACAGAAATGAAATTGATGAATTAACGGCTTTTCGATACCAACAATATTTTGAAGGAAAAGAATCCGGCTTTTTGCAAAGAGTTGCATTACCTCTTGAAATATTGAATGTTCAAGGCAAGACAATGGGGATGATTGCAGAAGATATAGGAGTGAAAAAAGTTTCATTAGAATCCTTGCGAGCAATGAGAGATTTAGATACCTGCGTAACCGGTGGTACACAAACTCATGCCGCGGATGGTATGGCAACCTTATTAGTTACTACAGTTGAAAAAGCAAAAGAAATTAGTACTCGTCCGGAAATCAACATCAGTTTTGTTGCAAAAGCTGAGGTGCGTGTACTGCCCGCTTCCATGCCTGAAGCACCGGCTTTAGCTGTTAAAAAATTGCTTATTCAAACCGGTTTAACAATGGAAGATATGGTTGTAGTAAAAGACCATAACCCTTTTGCTGTGAATGATGCTGTATTTTCAAAAGTGATGGGCTATGATTGGCATAAAATGAATAATAATGGCAGCCCGCTTGTTTGGGGGCATCCGCAAGGTCCTACACTTACAAGAGTAATTATTGAGGCATTAGAAGAAGCAGTTGATCTGGGCGGGGGATATGTGTTAGTTTTTGGGTGTGCTGCCGGAGATGTAGGTATTGCAGCAATTTTTAAAGTTAATGATAAGAAATGATATGATAAAGTCAATGCGAAAATCAACATTGGAATCTCTTGGATTAGGCACTGTGTCTGATATATTTAACCAAGGAAGATTGCCTGTTTCATTGGAGGAAATGG
>JACFNJ010000025.1:3779-10136 GCA_019454865.1 Bacteroidia bacterium | reverse complement strand
GGGGCAATGATTATTTCAGGTGCAGGAGGGATTGTAGGTGCAGGTAAGGTAATGCAGTTTGCTTCACGATTGATTGACTTTAACGTGCCGATTATTGCCTTGGATTTGCCGGGAGCACCAAATGGAATTGCTAAACAATACAAAGGATTGCAAGCATCTTTTGGTACAGAAAAAGCAAATAAAATTATGGGGAATGTCATTCAACTTAATTATGACGGTAATACATTGCCACCAACGTTAAAACAATTTAATCCCAAGTTTTTAATAGAAGCTATTCCTGAAAAATTAGAATTAAAAAAAGCGCATTATGCACTATTCCGAAAAGAGTTTCCAAACATCCATATTTGGTCTGTAACCTCAGGTTTCCCTGCTAATGAATTAGGAGTTGGTATTGCTCACCCTGCTTTTCCGCATGAAGTCAATAAAGTTTACGAAATTGTAGAAGATAACCCTTCAGCGCATACACATTTACTTTGGGCAATGGGCTTAATACCTATGCAAGTGAGCGATGATTGGTCATTTGTGTTGGATGTGTTTTTTTGTGGTTTATTACAAGCAAGTATTCAGTTTTGCAATAAAACCAATACCCCGTATTGGAAGGCGGATAAATATATACGGCAAATTTTAGGACCCAACCCATTTCGTGCACATGATGTGATAGGTGCCAAGGGTGCTAATTTTCTCACATGGTCATGCTTGTATCATTTAGGAAAAAAGTATGGGGCATTGTTCGCCCCTGCTGCTGCTCTTACCGAAAGAAAAGACAGCGGGCAAAGTTGGTATCCGGTGAATCATTTTCGTCCATTAGTTAATTGGCAGTTAGAAGGAAATCAAGAAGAGGAACTTAAAGCAATTGTTTATGGTGCTCTTATTCAAATGACAACAATTATGCTTCATGAAAAACGTGCCGACTTGACCACGATGAATGCAATAGGTGAGTTATGTGCTCAGTTTACAAATGGTTTGCCTGCATTTATTCGTAAAATTGGTACTCAACAAGCAATTGCTTGGGTTGAAAAATATCACCGACTTGTTCCGGCTGCTGCAAATACTCAATGGTATCCCGAAACGATTCAAAACCTCCACACTTCTGAGTGGCAACAATTGTATGTAAATGCTGAACATGATGGGACAAATGGGTTTATTGCGATTAGTAGAGAAAGTTATAATTATGATGTCAATGAAGAGTTAAACCGAGCAATTGACTGGCTTCACCTTGAAGGAATTAAAAAAGTAGTATTAACGTCTGATTTTCATTTCTCAACCCAAATGGTTGGCGCAGATACAACCGAATTTTTTGCAGCAATTAATGATAGTAGCATAGGAGAACAAATTTCTTCCGATTGGTCAAAAACAGCAAGGAGATTGTATGATGAATTTGAAATATCAATTGGTTTTGTAAATGGAAAACGCTGTATGGGCGGTATGTTAGAACTGATGATGCACTGTCAATATTTGATTGCAACTGACCAAGTACGTTTTGCAATGCCGGAGGTAACACTGCCGGTGATTCCCGGTATGGAAGGATGCCATTGGGTATTGCGCAAAACCGAAAAAAGTAATCAGTCAAAAATGCTTGAAATGTTAATGCATGGTCAGCAACTCAGTGCAAAGCAAGCAACAGGATTTTTAGTTGATTTCTGTGGTAACATAAAAGAGTGTCTGGCAATGGTTAAATCAATTCTGAGTAATGGTGAAAATGCCTTACCAAAACGCAAGATTGTAGGAGAGGCAATGCACGACATTGCTACTGAAATACATAAAATCAGATTGTCTGATGTGCCCAATATCCAAGCTGCACAAAAAGAAATTGCGGGTTGTGTATTGGCTTCATGCGCTTCAAGTGTAGATGAAGCATTATTTGTTCAAGCAAAAATGTCCGCCAATTTTATGTCGGGACAATTATTTAGAAAGGGTAAAATAGGAACTGAATACGATAAAATTACACAAAATTAAAGCACAATGGAAAAGATAAAACAATGGCAAATGACCGCTCTCAATACAGCATTTCAGTTGGTCGAATCCCCAATGCCTAATATTAGAGAAGGAGAAGCATTAGTGCAGGTGGCAGGGTGTGGTGTGTGCCATACCGATTTGAGTTTTTGGCATGATGGAGTAAGAACAAAAAAAGAGATGCCGTTAACATTAGGCCATGAGATAAGTGGAACTGTCGTTCAAGGACCTGCACACTTACAAGGTAAGAATGTAATTATACCGGCTGTGCTACCATGTGGGGATTGTGAGCTATGTAATAAAGGCAGGAGTAATATGTGTCAAAACCAATTAATGCCCGGAAATGATTTTCACGGAGGCTTTGCATCCCATATTGTAGTGCCTTATAAATACTTATGCCCTGTACCCGAAAGTGTATTGAAGAAATACAAATTGGAAGAATTATCAGTAATTGCTGATGCTATCTCTACCCCTTATCAAGTAATAAAAAAATCGGAAATAGAAAAAGGGGATTTAGCCATTTGTATTGGTGTTGGCGGGGTTGGGGTATATGGTGCGTTGATTGCAAAAATTATGGGTGCAAAAGTGCTTGCAATTGATATCAATGATTTAAAACTGGAACAGGCACTAAAGAATGGAGTAGATGCAACACTTAATTCTAAAGATTTAGATCTGAAAACAATTAAAATAAAAGTAAAAGAGATTGCAAAAGAGTTGGGTGTTCCAAAGTATGGATGGAAGATTTTTGAGTTTTCAGGCACTACTGCCGGACAGGATTTAGCTTTTAATCTGATTACTTTCACTTCTACACTCAGTATTGTAGGATTTACCATGAATAAGGTGGAAGTAAGGTTAAGCAATCTGATGGCATTTGATGCAAAATTGATTGGTACATGGGGGTGTAAGCCCGAGTTGTATGCCGAAGTTATTGAATTGATAGATTCGGGCAAATTGGAAATCAAAGATTTTGTACAAACTTTTCCTTTAAGTCAAATTAATGAAGTATTCACAAATACATTGGCTCATCATTACACCAAACGTTCTGTTTTAGTTCCGGATTTTAAATAACAAACCTTTTATACAAATGGAAACATTAAAGAATCATAACATAATCGAAGAATATTCATTTTCAGAAATTCTTTTCGAAAAACGACCATGTCTGAATACAGATGGTAAACCAGTTGACGGACTATTTAACGCATGGATAATAATAAACAACCCCAAGCAATACAACTCATACACAACAAAAGCAGTAAAGGAAATTATTCTTGCATTTGGCGAAGCATCAAATGATAGAAGTATTGTGGCAGTAGTCTTAACAGGTGCAGAGGATAAAGCGTTTTGTACAGGAGGTAATACAAAGGAATATGCAGAGTATTATGCAGGAAATCCACAAGAGTACTCGCAATATATGCGCCTGTTTAATGATATGGTATCTGCCATATTAAAATGCGAAAAACCGGTTATTGCAAGAGTGAATGGAATGCGAATAGGTGGTGGGCAAGAAATTGGAATGGCCTGTGATTTTACTGTTGCCAGTGATTTGGCTCGTTTTGGGCAAGCAGGTCCAAAACATGGCAGTGCTGCAATTGGTGGAGCAACCGATTTTCTTCATTTGTATGTTGGAGTCGAAAGGGCTATGTATTCTCTTTCTTTATGTGAGCCTTGGACTGCACATCAAGCTTTAAATTTTGGAATGATAACCGAAATTGCACCTGCTTTAAAGGTAAATGGTACTTTTATTCCAAATCCATTAGTGAATATTGAACACTATGCTGATGAGTATGGCAGGGTGATTTTTGGCACAATGAAAACTGGCGAAGCCCTCACTAAAGGCAAAGAGTTAATGGCAAAAGGAGAAATTGATTTATCAAAACTTGACGAGGTTGTTAATATGCTCATTGCTAAACTGCTGCATACTTTCCCGAATTGTTTGCACAAAACCCTTTCAGAGGTACGAAAGAAAAAATTAGAACATTGGGATAAAAACAAAGAAAGCAGCCGCGAATGGCTTGCCCTAAACATGATGTCGGAAGCTAAAGCCGGTTTCCGTGCATTCAATTATGGTCCAAAGAATGAACGCGAAGTGGATTTTATCAAACTACGTCAGCTGCTAGCACAAGGGCATGAATGGAATGAAGACTTGCATCGTGCAATTTCACCTCAATTTAAAACGGAAAATGCTTGATATGGAAAAAATAAAATTTAATTATTCGCACAACAACTCAGTTGCCAATATTTTGCTTGATGATGGCAAAGGTAATGTGCTGGATAATGTGATGATGTTGGAGTTATTGGAATGTTTTGATGAATTTACTAAAAATAAAAATTTAAAATTAATAACCTTTCAAGGCGAAGGAAAACACTTCTCATTTGGGGCAAGTGTAGAGGAGCATACCCAAGAGTTCGCTGCAATGATGCTAAAAACATTTCATCGCATGTTTATGGTGTTAAAAGAGCTGTCTGTTCCTACTCTTGCTAAGATTTCAGGACAATGTTTAGGTGGGGGAATGGAGTTAGCAATATTTTGTAATTTTTTATTTGCAGACAAAACTGCTAAAATGGGTCAGCCGGAAATTGTATTAGGTGTTTTTCCGCCACCGGCTTCAATCATACTGCCTGAGAAAATTGGCTTAGCGCGTGCCGAAGAATTGTTGCTTAGTGGTAGAAGTATTGATGCAGAAGAAGCAAAAAGGATTGGTTTAGTGCATGAGGTGTTTGAGGATAAAAATGAATTGAACATTAAAACAGAAGAGTGGATTGAAAAAAATATAGTTCCAAAAAGCGCGTCTTCACTGCGTTTTGGAGTCAAAGCCGCACGTGCAAAGTTTAATCACGTATTAAGCAATTTTTTACCTCAGTTGGAACAAATGTATGTTACCCAATTAATGGCGACTAAAGATGCCAATGAAGGTATTGAAGCCTTTTTGGCAAAAAGAAGCCCACAATGGATAAACGAATAAAAAAATGATAATAGAGAGTGCAGTCATAAAGTTTGCAGGAGATTCAGGAGATGGAATGCAGTTAGCAGGTTCCTTGTTTACAGATAATGTAGCATTGATGGGGAATGCAATCGCCACTTTCCCTGACTTCCCCTCCGAGATTCGCGCACCACAAGGAACTGTGGCAGGGGTGTCCGGATTTCAGATTCATTTTGGAACATCAGGAATTCATAGCCCTGGCGATGCACCTGATGTGTTGGTGGCAATGAATCCTGCTGCACTAAAGGCAAATATGCACAACCTTAAACTCAACTGTTTAATTATTACGGATAGGGATACATTTGGCAAACGCGATATTGAAAAAGCAGGATTTGATTCAAATCCACTGGAAGGAGACTTGTTGAGCGGATTTAAGGTTATTTCTGCGCCTATCACTTCACTAACAAAGGTAGCTGTTGCAACATTGGGATTGGATAATAAAACAGCCGATCGTTGCAAAAATATGTTTACGTTAGGCATGGTACTTTGGTTGTTTAATGAGCCTCTTGACTATACTCTCAATTATTTTGAGCAAAAATTCAAGAAAAATCCAATCATTGGAGAAGCAAACCAAAAGGCACTGCATGCAGGATTTAACTACGCATTGACTACTGAGTTGATTCAATCAACTTATCGTGTATTGCCTGCAAAAAACACTCCGGGTATTTATAGAAATATGACAGGTAATCAAGCCACAGCATGGGGACTGATTGCAGCAGCCGAGAAAGCAGGAAAGCCCTTGTTCTTAGGTTCGTACCCCATTACTCCTGCAACAGATATTATGCAAGAAGTTGCCAAGCATAAGTGGTCAGGTGCAAGAGTTTTTCAGGCAGAAGATGAAATTGCCGGAATTTGCTCTGCAATTGGTGCTGCTTATGCAGGAAATGTTGCAGTAACCACAACTTCGGGTCCTGGTATGGCACTTAAAACAGAAGCAATCGGTTTAGCTGTGATGACGGAATTACCTATCGTTATTATTGATGTACAAAGAGGTGGCCCAAGTACCGGATTGCCTACTAAAACAGAGCAGAGCGATTTATTACAAGCAGTGTGGGGGAGAAATGGAGAAAGTCCTGTGGTAGTTTTAGCTGCATCAAGACCATCCGATTGTTTTGATTGGGCATTTGAAGCTGTGAGAGTAGCTGTTGAACACATGACACCCGTGATTTTGTTAACAGAAAGCTATTTGGGAAATGGTGCTGAACCTTGGAAAGTAAAAAAACTTGCCGAAATGCCTGACATTACTCCACGCACTATGTTAAATAATGTAACGGATTGGCAGCCTTATTTGAGAGATAATGATAAATTGGCTCGCTCATGGGTAATACCCGGAACCAAGAATAGACAACACCGAATAGGTGGCTTAGAAAAAGACGAGTGTTCCGGTTGTGTTTCACATAACCCGCAGAATCATGAAAAGATG
>JACFNJ010000025.1:0-3769 GCA_019454865.1 Bacteroidia bacterium | reverse complement strand
TTGCTCAATACATCCCATTGCAGAAGTACAAAGGTAAGGATGCGAAAAAACTGTTAGTAGTCAGTTGGGGAGGACAATTTGGTATTGTGTTAGGCGCAGTAATGGAATTGCAGGAGGAAGGTAAGGATATTGCTTTTACTCATTTTAATTACATCAATCCGTTGCCAATGAATACAGCAGAGATTTTTTCAAAGTTTGATAAAATCATAGTATGTGAGCTTAATAATGGGCAACTTGCTAAGTACTTGCGTGCGGTTTTACCTCAATTCCGCTATGAGCAGTATAATAAGATTCAAGGGTTGCCTTTTACAGTGAACGAACTCAAAAATAAATTTAAACAAATACTCAGCGAATAACTACTATGGAAGACATGCAATGCTTATATAAACCAAAAGAGTATGCCAGTGATCAGGAAGTAAAATGGTGCCCCGGATGTGGCGATTATGCCATTATTAACGCTGTACAGCGAACATTTTCTGAACTTAATTTGAAGAAAGAAGATACAGTAATTGTTTCGGGTATTGGTTGCTCTTCACGTTTCCCGTATTACATGGATACATTTGGCTTCCATACCATTCATGGTCGCCCCGCAGCGGTAGCATCGGGTGTGAAGTTAGCTAATCCGCAATTAAATGTATGGATAGTAAGCGGTGATGGAGATTCTCTTGCTATTGGAGGTAATCATTTTATTCATTTGGTAAGAAGAAACATGGATGTCAATTTATTGTTGTTCAATAATGAAATTTATGGGTTAACAAAAGGGCAACATTCGCCCACAACAAAGAAAGGAATAAAAACAAAGTCAGCTCCATTCGGTACAATTGAAAATCCTTTTAATGTAGGTGAATTAGTTCTTGGTTCTCAAGGGCAATTTTATGCAAGAGTACCGGATACGGATGTGAAATTAATGACAGCAGTTTTTATTGAAGCGGCTAAACACAAAGGAACATCCGTAATAGAGATTTTACAGAATTGTGTTATCTTTAATGATAATACACACGAACAGATTACGGCTAAGGAACATAAAGCCAACAATCAATTGATATTGGAACATGGTAAGCCAATGTTATTTGGAGAAAATAAGCAAAAAGGCTTACGGTTGAAGGGGTTGGAATTAGAAGTAGTTACAATTGGCGAACATGGAATAACTGAAGATGATATTTTGATTCATGATGCACATACAGCATCCACAGTGCTGCATCAATTATTAATTCAAATGAAATTACCGCAATTCCCGGTTGCAATGGGCGTAATCAGGGATGTAGAGGCTTCGGTATATGACAAGGAATTTCACAAACAAATAATAGACAATCAACATTCTGCCGCATTTAAATCGGTGGATGAAATGTTTTTTAATGGCAATACATACAATATAAGTGAATAAGCAAGGGCAACATACTATCAATACTGCTGTCGTTATTTTAGCAGGTGGGCAATCTAAAAGAATGGGTTTCCCTAAGTTATTATTGCCTTTTGATGATGGAACTTCTTTTGTTGAACACATTATTTTACAATATAAACAAGTTGTAAATGGCAAAATTATATTAGTTGTCAATGAGTCAGTATGGAATGAATACAGCAGTTATTTTGAACAAATAAAAGATGTTGACATTGTACTGAATAAAAGTCCTGAGCTTGGTCGTACATATTCCATTCAATTGGGAATATCGAAATTAAATACCAATAAAGTATTTATTCAAAATACCGACAATCCTTTTGTCAGTGCCGATATGCTCAATGCGATGATAGCTTTAGCTCCGGACAATGGCTATGTTTCTCCCAAGATATTTACTAAAGGCGGACACCCTGTGTTGCTATGCGGTAATGCTGTGAAGGAAGTTAGGGCTGCAGATAGAAACCTTAGTCTAAAAAACATTCTTGCCAACCAGTTGCGCGTGGATTGGCAAACCAACGACCCTTCGGTATTAGTAAACATTGATACCCCCGAACACTACAAACTATATTTTCCCAATTTGAACTTACAATTCATTCATTCATAGATTATGTTACCAAATTCACAACAATATCGCAATCCTAAACTAAAATCTGCACTTTGTATAGTGGTGGATACACGTGGATCTACACCACGAAAAGCAGGTGCCAAGATGCGAGTGTTTGAAAATGGTGAAATAGAAGGAACAATTGGTGGCGGGTCATTAGAGAAAAAAGTAATTGAAGACGCTTTAGCACAAATAAAAATTGGTTCTCCACGATTGTTTGAACATCAATTATTGCAACAGCATAATATGTGTTGTGGTGGAATGGTTAAAATTTATATTGAACCGGAGGCACAGAAATGCCATTTAATCATTTTTGGAGCAGGTCATGTTGGTCAAGAGTTAGCACAACAAGCACTACGTGCAGATTTTGATGTAAGCGTATATGACGACCGTGGAGAATATATTCAACAAATTACTGACAATAAAATTAACGCACAGTGTCTTGATTTTACGGATGCTGTTAAGCAAATACCATTTGATGAAAATGTGTATATAGCTATCCTCACATACAGACACGACATTGATCGTTCATTGTTGCGTTATTGTTTGCCAAAGCCAAAGGCATATCTGGGCTTTATTGGTAGTCAGCGTAAAATTTTAGTTACCAGAAAGATGATGATGCAAGAAGGAGTTGCTACGGAAGAAGATTTGGATAAGGTAGATATGCCAATCGGTTTGAATATTGGTGCTGAAACACCTTTTGAATTGGCTGTAAGTATTGTAGCAAAACTCATTGAAGTAAAACATGCAGGTAATGTAAAAACAATTAATCAAATAAAAGACATCGAACAATGCATCAAAGAACAGCCATAATTACCGGAGCATCCAAAGGAATCGGGAAAGCTATTGCACATCGTCTGTCGCATGATGGATTTGTATGTGTTTTGGTAGATGTGGATGCACAGGGCGCAAAAGTAGCCGAGTTATTAGGTAAATCTTCGGTTTTTATGCAGTGCGACATCAGCAAAGAAGAGGAAGTGAAAACATTATTCTCAAAATTAGAACGTGTAGATGTACTAGTAAATAATGCCGGAATCATTCGTGATAATATGATTTGGAAAATGCAGGTTGAAGATTTTGACTTAGTTTTAAATATAAATCTTAAAGGAACATGGTTAATGTGTAAAGAAGCAGCAATTAAAATGAAAGAACAAAAAAGTGGTCGCATTGTTAATATTGCATCACGTGCATGGTTAGGCAATCTCGGTCAGTCTAATTATGCTGCTTCCAAAGCCGGTGTGATCAGTTTAACCCGAGTACTTGCATTGGAATTAGGGAAGTTTGGTGTTTTGGTAAATGCCATTGCACCCGGTTTGATTGATACACCTCTTTCACAAAATCTTACAGAGGAGGTTCGATTAAAATTAATTCATGCACAACCTACTCCGAGTATGGGTAAACCGGAAGATGTAGCACATGCAGTTTCATTTTTATGCGATGAAAAAACGCAGTTTATTACCGGTCAAACGCTGTATGTGGATGGCGGTAAAAGTATTGGTGCCGGAATTTAATCACTATAAAATGTAAGTGAAAAAGCAATGGAGAAAATTACATTAAAAATCAACAATAAGGATTACACGTTTCTTGCTAATTCTTCTGAAAGCTTAGCAACAGTAATCCGTGAGCGTGCCGGACTTACAGGAACCAAGATAGGATGCAGCCAAGGCAGTTGCGGAGCATGTACCGTAATAGCAAATGGTGAGCCTGTGTTGAGTTGTATTACACCTGCATTTCGGTTTGATAATGCCGATATACATACAATTGAAGGT
>JACFNJ010000024.1:16258-17800 GCA_019454865.1 Bacteroidia bacterium | reverse complement strand
TCACACTAAAAAGGACATCCCCTTCATTTGCAGTCCTTCCATTCACAGAACAAAAAACTTTATGCACAGGGAAACGCAAACCGTAGTTGCCTACACCTTGATGAAAAGGAAGACCAATTCCTTCTTCATTGTAAAATTCTGACTTAGGTGATTGCCCCATTTTAAAATCTACAACATCTGAAATCGCAATAGTTGTCCATCCCTCCGGCACTCCCTTTTTAAACTTCGCCTGTTTGTAGCCGGGGAAACGCATACGCACAAACCATTCTTTATACAACTCACGGGCGGTTTGTTCTAAGAGTTTGATGCGTTGGTTGTTTACTTCTATCAAATCATCATAAGCCGAAAGAATGGAGGCAATGCGTTGTTGGGTTTTAGGCTCAGGTATAATTGCTGAAAGTTTATGAACAAGATTTCTATTCAAGCCAGGAACAGCCGCATCGCTATCATAATTTTCCAAACCAATGCTTTGTAAAAAGTAATAGAAGAATTTTAAATCATTTTTACCTTTAACTGTATCTACATAAAACACTGTATCAATAGGAAAAAAAGGGACTTCTGAAAAACGAACACTACCGACTGTTCCTTTACGTCCGACAATTATTCCCTTTTTTATCAATGATTGATTATGATACCCAGTAATTCCGCCACTACCATATACAGGGACGTTGCCTTCTTTTCGCTCCCTTTCAGGCAATGATTTGCCATACTTCAATTCGGCAATCTGATTTATTGTTGTTTCATTTTTATATCTCATTCTATTGCCAATAAATTTTGATTAATCAATTCTTCCAACTCCTTCGCTTTGCTGTTTAGGGCATTGAGGGTGATGTGGCGTTCTTTCATTTCGGCAATAAATTCTTCTTCGGTTAGTCCGTCTTCTTCTATCACCACGCCTACATATCTGCCGGGGTTTAGGCTGTAATCCTGTTCTTCAATTTCTTTTATTGTTGCAGCTTTGCACAAGCCGGTTACATCTTCATACACACCATTGGGGAAGCGTTCGTTCAGCCAGTTAATGTGTCCTAAGAAATAATCCCTGCGGTTTTCGGTGTCTTTTATTTGCCTATTCAACAGCTCTACTTCCTTTTCCAGCTTCCTTTTGTCTGCACTATTATTTTTTTGATTTGCTTGATTACCCTGATTTTCTTTTTCCGGCTTATCAAGCTCATTTTGCAGAGTAATTATATCCTTTCTTAAATCATTCAAATCATTGTTTAAACTATTTACTTGCTGTTGGTATTTATTCAGTAACTCTTGCAGCCGGTGGTTTTCGCCCCGGTAAAGCCGCACAATGCTGGCAATATTTTGTATGTGTTCATCGGTAAACTCCCTCAATGCCCTTGTTACCTGCCTGAAAATATTTCGGGCATCAATAAAGAGAATAGTGTCTGCACTATGATTTTTTTGATTTTGTGATGGGCTATGATTTTTAGTTTTCCCATCGTTCATAGTGTTCATTACATCATTCAAATCATAGTTAAGACTTTTGTTCTTGTCAAAAAACCAAAGTGTTGCCGGTAGGGTAACGGTGTAAAACAT
>JACFNJ010000024.1:0-16158 GCA_019454865.1 Bacteroidia bacterium | reverse complement strand
TTTTGTTCTTGTCAAAAAACCAAAGTGTTGCCGGTAGGGTAACGGTGTAAAACATATTTTTGGGCAGAGTGAGCATACAGTCAATCACTCCGCTTTTTATGAGGTTTTGGCGTATGTCGGCTTCACTGTTACGGGCATCGCTGGCGCTGTTTGCCATTACCAAAGCGGCTCTGCCTGTGGGTTTCAGCGAAGTGGCGAAAAGGTTTATCCAAAGGTAGTTGGCATTGGGCACGCTGTTTACCGCTGCTTGCTTTTTGGCATTGGGTTTGGTTTTGTTTTTGGGTATGCCGTATTCATTAAAACGCTTATCGTCTTTTACCCGGTCGTAGTTTACATCATCCACATTAAATGGTGGATTAGCCATTACATAGTCAAACTTTCCGTAACTGTCAAACGGATTTTCGTAATAGGCATTGGCTTGCACCACTTGTCCACGTAGTCCGTTTACTGCAAGGTTCATTCGTGCCAATTTTACGGTTTCACTGTCTTTCTCACCGCCATACACCATCAGGTCTTTGGTATCGTCATCGTGCAGTTCTTCTCTGCGTTTGTCCACAAATTCGCTACTTTGCACAAACATACCGCCACTGCCGCAGGCAGGATCATAGATGGTTCCTTTATAGGGTTCTATCACTTCCACCATCAGTTTTACTACGCTGGTAGGTGTATAGAAAGCTCCACCGCCTTGTCCTTCGGCAAGGGCAAACTCACCCAAAAAATATTCATACACTTTGCCAAACACATCGCCTGTGGCATCTTCGGGAATGTCTTTAAAAGTTTTCAGTAAGCTCTTAGGTAAGCTGCGGTCGTCTTTGGTGTAGAGTTTAAAGTATTCGTCTTTGGGCAAACTGTCTTTCAGTTCGGGTTTGTAGTATTCTATCAATTCCATTGCCGTTTTAATGGCTTTGGCAATGTCGGCTTTCTCGGGCAGGTTTAGCAGGTAGTCGTACTCTGCTTCGGGTGGCAGATAGAAACCACATTTGAGAATGGCAATTTCTTCTTCCTTCAGTTGGTTGCGGCTTTTTTTCTGTGCTTCCAGTTCGGCTTTTATTTCGGCTTTCACTTTATTGTATCTGATAGAAGCAAAGCGAAGAAAAATCAGTCCCAATATAGGGGTTGAGTATTCACTGGCTTTTAGTCCGCTATCGGCACGCAGCTTATCAGCCGCTTTCCACAAATTATCTTCGAGTTTTTTTAATTGGTCTGCTGTCATTTATTGTTCAATATTCAGTTTGTAAAAATACAGAAACGTAGGCAATAAGTGTCGGCTTACTCTTGACTAATCGTTGTATTGTTCTTATGTTTTTATTTCCCTGTCAAAATTATTTACTTTTTCTTGTTTCTGTTACTCGTCTGTTTGTTGTTGTCGTGCCGTCTTTAAGGCTTGCCGGTAACTTGCAGATTAGTTCCATTGAAAAATATTTAGGAATTTAATGCACCTAACGGTATGAAAATTAAAAAGCTAATCTTAAATTCTTTATTAATGCGCATTGTTATCATTTGTATCTGCAATAATTTTTGACTGGTTATAAATTATTGCAGTGTTCGTGTTTTGTTATCCTCTAATTTTCTCGTACTTGTTTATGTTGGCAATATTTATTTCACTTAATAAGTCAATTGCTTTCGACTTTTCCGTTGGGCTTGCGCCTTTGTAAATATTAACCAACTCATCACTCTTTGCTTCAAAAAACAAAACTAACATGGTAGAGTTAGGTGCAACTTTAAAAATTTTTTGTATCAACTCTAAGCTTTCAAAAATAGCTTTACGTCCGGTTTCAGGGTCTTTATACATTTCATCCATCCCTTCGCGGTGGTATTTGTAATAAGCCTGACGAATAGATTCAAAGCGAGAATTAAGTATGTTATCTATTAAATTATAACGTGTGCGTAATGATTTTTGAAAAGGTTTCCAACCGCTACTCCCATCAGAGCTTTGTGCTGAGTTGGCAATAGTAAGTGCTTTATTAAAATAGGGGGTTCCTGCCATTGGTGAAAACGAATCATAATCTAACCCAATTGCATAATTTACATAAAACGAAACCAAGGCTACTAAGTTAGAAGTAAAGCTGTTTTCATTGTAATCCATACGTTGAAATTCAGCAAATGTAAATTTCCAATCTTCATCTAAAAAATTAAGAGTAGGCGTGGTGTAAGTGCTGCCATACGTTGGTCGTTGGCAAATAATTTGTGCACTTCCTTCAAAGTAATTTTCTGTAGGCTCGTATTTGGTTGGTATAAATTGTATGGTTAGTTCAATGCGCTCATTGGGTTGAAACTGATCGTTTGTCCATTTAATATTATTTACAAATTCACTTATTGCTTGTTCTAATGTTCGAAATATCTTTTTGTCGGTAAGCTGTATTTGATTATCTAATATTATTGTTTTACAACTTATTTCCTGAGCATTTAACTCCACTGTTAAACATAAAAAGGTACAAATTATCCCGATTAATATTTTATTCATGTTATAATAAAGTTGTAATTGTATTGATAATATCTTTTGCTACTTCTGTTTTTGATTTCAACGGAAATTCAGTAAGTTGATTGTGTTTATCCAAAATAGTAATTTGGTTGGTATCCGTTGCAAAACCTGCACCTTTGTTTCTTAGCGAATTGAGTACAATGAAATTTAAATTTTTCTTTTTCAGTTTTTCAATTGCATGTTCAAGCTCATTGTTTGTTTCCAGAGCAAACCCAACTAATATTTGATTCTTGGGTTTTACTTTGCCTAAGTAGGCTAATATATCTTTGGTTTTGGTAAGTGGTAAGTCAAAGTTTGAATTGTTTTTCTTTATTTTCACTTTACTTACTTTGCTTGGCTTGTAATCAGCAACTGCGGCACTCATTACAAGTATATCTTGTTTCTTGTTTATTGCAGTTACTGCATTATACATGTCTTCTGCACTTGTTACATCAATGCGCTTTATGGTTGTGTGTTTACAAATTAATTGCGTAGGTCCTGTAATTAATGTAACCTCAGCACCTTCGTTTGCAAATTCTTCGGCTAATGCAAAACCCATTTTGCCACTGCTATGGTTTCCAATAAATCTTACCGGGTCAATATTTTCATAGGTTGGTCCGGCTGTTACCAGTACTTTTTTTTTAGCTAATCGTTTTGTTTTGTCAAAATATTGAACCAAGTGATTAACAATTTCGGTTTCTTCCAACATTCTTCCTTCACCCGATAAGCCACTTGCTAATTCGCCATTGCCTACGGGTAATACAACATTACCAAAAGATTTTAGTGTAGTTAAGTTTCTTTTTGTGGTAGGGTGAGCATACATATCCAAGTCCATTGCCGGTGCTACAAATACTTGACTTTTGGCACTTAAATAAATTGCAGTAAGTAAATTATCGCATAAGCCATAAGCCATTTTTGCAATGGTATTAGCACTTGCCGGTGCTATCAATATGCAATCTGCCCACAAAGCGAGTTCTACATGGTTTGCCCACTGCCCATGTGTATTAAGAACAAAAGAAGTATAAACCGGTTTTTTGGAAAGCGTAGCTAAAGTAAGCGGAGTAACAAACTCCTTTGCAGCATCCGTCATTACTACTTGCACTTCTGCTCCATGTTTAATAAGCATGCGTAATAATGAAGCTGTTTTGTAAGCTGCAATACTACCCGTAATTCCTAATACTATTTTTTTACCGGATAACATCTTTTGTTCTTTGCATCCGAACTTCAAATTGGTTTGTTAGCCAATGAAATTCCTGATTATTTTCTATTTGTGTGAATCTTTTGCAGGATTGCGGAAATAGATTTTATCATTTAAAAATTCTTCCATTGCAATATTGGTTGGCTTTGGAAGACGCTCGTAATAGCTTGAAATTTCTATTTGTTCGCGGTTCTCAAAAATTTCTTCCAACGTATCGCTATCGTTGCTAAATTCTTGCAACTTGTTGTGTAAGTCTTCTTTCATTTGTGCTGCAATTTGATTTGCTCTTTTTGAAACAATTGCTAACGATTCATAAATGTTATTGGTTGGCGCATCAATCTTACGAAGATCTCTTACTACGGTACTAACCGGTGTGTTTGAAAAATTAAGTGTTGACATTTTATTTATTGTTTAATTTTTATTTTGATTCTTGGTATTAAGTTTTAGTAAAGCAGTATTTATTTTTGAATAAATGTTATTTGCTTCATCCGTGTATTCGCTTTTAGGATATTCGGCAATAAAATTGGTATAAAAATCTATGCCTGTTTCAAATCGTTCTTTTTGTTTCTCTTCAATACTGTTTCGCGCTAGTAAATACTGCGATTTTAAAGTTAGAAATTCCAATTCTTCTTTTTGTGCTATTTCCGGATAATCTTTTATTACGTTTTGAAGTGCTACAACTGCACTTTTATACTCACCTATATTGTAATACAGCTTTGCGCTATTGTATGCTTTAAATGAAAGCTTTTCTCGTAATTTATCCAACAATAAATTACATTCAGATACATACTTGCTTTCGGGGTAAACACTCACAAAAAGTTTCAATGCTTCCGAAGCTTTATGTGTATCGGTTTGGTCAAGGTAATAGTTTTGCGATTCTAAAAACTGGCAATAGGCATTCATGTATAGGCTTTCCTCAGCCCATTGTCCGGTAGGGAAATTTTCAAAATACGATTTGAATTGGTAGCCGGAAAGCGGATAGTTGCGTAATCCAAAATTACAATAAGCACTGTAAAAAATCACTTTTTCAGCCATTGCTGTTCCGGTAAAATTATCTTGCAATTGTTCAAATAAAGTAGATGCCCGGTAGTAATCTTTCTTATTGTAATAGTACTGCGCCATTTCTAATTTTTTGTTTGGGTCAGGATTTTTTAATACTTTTTGGTATTTTCCACATCCTGCCAAAACACTTAAAATTAATATATAAACTAAAGGCTTTATAAATCTCATTTTTTCTGATTGGTTGGCGAAGATAAGCACTTTATACCTACTTGTAAAGAGGCAATTTGCTTGAAAAATAAATTAATCTGTCTGAATAGCAAATGTTTAAAGTCAATTTCCTTGTTTTTTTTGACTAAATTATCGGTGCAAGTATATTGCAACAAGCATGCAGCGTATTGTTGGTTTAATGGTTTGTTTACTAGTTAGTTGTGTTTTACTCAAAGCACAAGTACCTTTTGATATTGATACTTTGGATTCGGCAGAAAAGTTACAAATTGATACATTGACTTATAAATTGCTACATAATGAAAATCCTAAGAAACAGAATAATCAAAATCAAAGCATAATAAAGCCCACCAAACAAAAGAATCTGAGAATAGATACTTTAATCAATTTTGCTCATCAGTTATTAGGCAGTAGGTATAGGCGAGGCGGAACAGGTAGTATTGGTTTTGATTGCAGTGGATATACACTTACCGTTTTTAAAAACTCAAATATTAAATTACCGCATACAAGTGCCGGACAATCCTTAATGGGAATACCAGTTAATATTGCAAATGCACAAAAGGGAGATTTGATTTTTTTTAAAGGAGCAAATCGTAGAAGCAGACGAATAGGCCATGTGGGTATAGTTATTTCCGAAAAAGGCGAACCGGTTAGGTTTATACATAGCAGTACCAGTACCGGAGTACGTGTAGATAAGCTATCTGCAACATACTATAAAAACCGATACGTTAAAACTGTTCGTATTCCTGAGTTGTATCAATAAAGCAATCACGCTTTTTGTAGTTTATTGCACTACTATCATTGTGCTGCTGCATTTGGCTATAATTGTTTGTTTGCCTGAGTTGTCCTCCGTCCAAAGTTCTGCTTCGCAAAAATGCATTCTGCTTCCTGGTTTTATTACCCATCCTTTAGCAAAAAGCTTATTACCAATTCCCGGATTTAAATAGCTAATCCGCAAATCGGCAGTAACTACGCTTTGTCCGCGCTTTATCAATGTATAGGCTGCAAATCCCATTACTACATCAGCAAAAGTAGCCGTAACTCCACCATGTATAAAACCTAATTGTTGCAAATGTGTAGGTGTTATTTCCATTTCGGCATTCGCTATTCCGGCTTCAATTGTGGTTATTCGCATTCCCAAATGTTGCGAAAAGGTGTTTCCGTCTATTTTTTCTCTAACCATTTTTTCAAAATCAATTTCTGCCGGAGTAAAATTTAGCTTATTCATTTTTTTATGTACTTTTACAGCCTGCGAAAGTACACTAATCAGATGCAAAGCCAAATCGAACAACAAGTAATTTATAACTATACCGATTCGGATTTTAATCCATCATTGTCCGAAAGATATAATTTGGATGTGTGTTTTGCTACCAACCGAATTGCTTTAACAGTGTATCAAAAGAATAAAATTTGGGCATTTCGTTATCTAAATACTGCTGAATCTGTTTTTGAACTTTCTAATAATTCATTTGCTACACTACTTAATTCGTTAGAGTGGTTTAAATTGCCATTTAATCAAATTCGGTTTTTCATTTCTTCAAATAATTTCACGTTAGTGCCGGATGCCTTGTTTGATGCATCACAAGCTAAAACCTATTTAGAGTTAATTCATAAAGTAAAGTCTGATGATATTGTATTATCCGATTCACTTGTGAATACGCAAATTAAGATTGTATATGCCATTCCTGCTTTTTTTAAAAAATCATTAGAATTGTTGTTAGGACGAGAAGTTAGTTTTAATCATGCTGTTGCAATTCATTTTTTAACTGCTGCAAGTATTGAAACTGAAATACAAAAACAATGCTTAATGGTAGAATTTCATCAAAACTATATTACCGTTTCGCAGGTTGTTAAAAATGAAATTTTATTTCTAAATACTTTTGCATTTGAAGCAGATACGGATGTTGTATATTTTATTTTGTCGGTTGCAGAAAAACAAAAATTACCGGCTACAAAATTTAAGATAATTATACAGGGTGATGTATCTGCATCAGCCAGTACAGTAGCTCTCCTTAAAAAATATATACCTGAAGTAATTTTAATGAAAAGGAAGGAAGATGTGGAATATCCATTATCGTTTAGAGAGTTTCAAGACCAGCAATTTTTCTCAACCATTCACTGTTTACTGTGCGAATAATTAGCGGAAATTTAAAAGGAATTTTAATTCAGCCACCCAAAGGATTACCTGTAAGACCAACAACCGATAGGGCAAAAGAAAGCTTGTTTAATATACTTGAAAATAATTTTACATTTTCAAAACTTCGTGTATTGGATTTGTTTGCCGGAACCGGAAACATCAGTTATGAGTTTAGTTCACGTGGAGTTGCTGCTGTTACGGCAGTAGATATACATTTTAAGTGTATTGAATTTATTAAAAGCATGAAACAGAAACATCAAATTGAAAATTTACAGATAATTAAAAAAGATGCATTTGCCTATTTACGTTTATGTAAAGAAAAATTTGATATTGTTTTTGCTGATGCACCTTATGCTCATCGGGAAATTATAAATATTCCGGAACTGGTTTTTCAAAACCAAATACTTAATGCTGATGGTTGGTTGATAATTGAGCACGAAACTACTTTAGATTTATCCCATTTACCTAATTATATACAAAGTAGAGTTTATGGGCAATCGTGTTTTAGTATTTTTGCTAGTAAATAAAAAACTCGCTCTTCAACTTTTGATTACAAATGGAGAAGAGCGAGGATTAAAGTGAAAAATATATTTTTTAAATTAATAGAAGATATTTCAAGCCTTATGGAATCAAAACTTTACCAATCCAAAGTTTTTCATCATCCTTGTCTTGGCCAAAATAATAGATTGAATTATCAACCGGATTATGTTCCGATAAAAAATCACTTCGTAAAAAATATTTCCCGCTACCCATTGTTTTAAATGCAGAAACAGAAGTTGATTCAGTGTTTATTATCGCTATGCGTGGAAAATATCGCGGATAAAAAGAAGGTGCATTATTATATGCATCCATAAATGTTTCATAGCCTTTAAATCCTTTTACTTCTAATATTTCCCAACATATTTTGTTACCCGATGTAATATAAAATTGTTGTATAGATCGAAATACTTCACTTTTTTTCTCATTATTTACTTTGTTTACTCCATATTGAGCTTTTAAATTACCGTTCTTATCAAAGTGAAAACAAATCAAATCGCCATATTCTCCAGGTGAATATGCTTGTCCGGCTGCAAAATATTCTCCAGCCGGAGATACAAAGAAATTAGAAATTATAAATCGTTTTCCGGTATAAGGTTTTGCACCTTTTTCTCCTTCAGCAGGTTTAAACTTGCTTTTAAAGGATGAAATAGGTGTAGTTGAGGCAAAAGCTAGTTCATTCGCATTAAACTTTAATAAATGAACGTTTTCCATTTTTTCATATAAAAATTTTTGCCATTTAAAATCTAAACTGTTTGCGCCACCTTCTGAAAATCCCGGATTATCTATTGGGCAATACTCACTATACACCTTCTCAAACGATTCTTTTGCTTTTCCGGATGTACCATAAAAGTAAACGCTTCCGTCTTTATCATAGGATGAAGTAACTAACATAGCAGATGCCGGACTTGAATATTCAATCCGGCTTTTTTGATTGCCTTCAATATCAAACTGAAAGAATAAATATTTAGATACATCAGCTGAACCCTTTTTTGGAGCAAATAACATTACTACATCACCGGTACTTAGCTGGTCGCAATAAACTAACGAATAGTTACCCTCTAAACTAATTGGTTTCTCAACTGTTTCCAAGTTTTTATTAAATAGTAAAATGCAAAACTTTTCAGGTTGTTTTTTATCTTTCGTATCATATTTTACAATTGTAAAAATATCCGGTTTTTCTTCAACTGAGTAGCTTGCATAACCGTAGTAAACCTTGCCGTTATCATTTTTTGGTTTTATTACATCACGCGATAATGTTTTTTTAGTATAGTAACGCTGTTTCTTAAAATCCCAACTACGTAATTGTACTACTTTGTTTATTTTGAGTTTCATACTTAATACATCAAACGAAGTTGTTCCACCAACATTGGCAAAGTAGTAAGTTCGTTCGTAATCTTCCTTTTCTACTTTGTTCTCTTTAGCATCTTTGGTACCTTTAAAATTTAATGCTTTATCAAATTCATATTCTTCATACGTTACTTCGTCTTTCGATTTTTTTACTTTCATTTTGTACGTTACATGAAGCGAACCATCATTGTCAATTTTTGTGTCGTACAAAAAGCCTTTAATTGCTTTTGCGGATAGTGGTTGCACAATTTCTTTTACTTCTTGTGCAGTTGCATTTACCATTACAATCCATGTTAATGTTAATGCTGTAAATAAATTTTTCATTTGTTTTTTTTCATTTAAAGTGGTTTGTTATTCAAAAATTCAAGTTCAAAATAAAACCATGTTTAATTTTATTAAAATAGGTTAAATAGCTTATTTTCAGGTATAAGCAATTTGTATGTTGTTTAATTTGTAATAAATATTAATTAAGTTTTACGAATTGATTTTAGTCAATTTTGAAAGTTGAATTTTAATGAACGAGTTATAAAAAGTGTAAAGCAAAATTGTTCAGTTTTTTATTTTGCTATTGAAAGTTAAAAGTATAAGTTATCTCATTGTTGATACTATTAATTAACTGTACATTCGCACACCAACATTTTAAAATAATAGTTTAAAACAAATACAATATGAATGGATTTTTTAAAGTTCCGGTACCGGTAAACGAACCGGTATTAAATTATGCACCGGGAAGTAATGAGCGTAAAGAGTTAAAAGCAGCATTAGCAGAGGCACGCAGCAAAGAAATTGATGTGCCGATGTTTATTGGTAGCGAAGAAGTTCGTACGGGAGTAAAAGTGAAAATGTCGCCTCCCCACGATCACCAACATACATTAGGATATTTTCATGCAGGTGATGCAACTCATGTAAAGCAAGCAATTGATGCTGCATTGGCAGCCAAAAATAATTGGGAAAACTTACCTTGGGAACAACGTGCAGCTATATTTTTAAAAGCAGCAGATTTAATTGCAGGACCATACCGTGCTAAGTTGAATGCTGCCACAATGCTTGGACAAAGTAAAAATGCTTTTCAGGCAGAGATTGATAGTGCATGTGAAATTATTGATTTCTTACGTTTTAATGTGGCTTTTATGAGCCAAATATATAACGACCAGCCACAATCTGCTAAAGGCATTTGGAATAGAATTGAGTATCGTCCGTTAGAAGGTTTTGTGTTTGCATTAACGCCTTTTAATTTTACTGCCATTGCCGGAAATTTACCTACAAGTGCTGCCATGATGGGTAACGTTGTAGTTTGGAAACCAGCAAATACACAAGTTTATTCAGCAAATGTTTTGATGGAAATATTTAAAGAAGCAGGTGTTCCGGATGGGGTTATAAATTTGGTTTATGTAGATGGACCGGTTGCTGGTGATGTAATTTTTAATCATCCGGATTTTGCAGGCATTCATTTCACAGGCTCTACCGGTGTATTTCAAAATATTTGGAAAACTATAGGTAATAATATTCATAAATATAAAAGCTACCCGCGTATAGTAGGTGAAACCGGTGGTAAAGATTTTATTGTAGTACACAAAACTGCTAAAATTGACGAAACTGTAACTGCAATTGTTAGAGGTGCATTTGAATTTCAAGGGCAAAAATGTTCAGCTGCATCACGTGTTTATGTTCCCTCTAATTTGTGGCAAGCAATTAAAGAAAAACTAATTGCTACTGTTAAAGAATTTAAAATGGGACCAACCGAAGATTTCAGTAATTTTATAAATGCTGTTATTGATGAACGCTCATTTGATAAAATAGTAAACTATATTGAGGGTACTAAAAAGGACGCACAAACAGAAATTATTGTTGGTGGAGGGTATGATAAATCAAAGGGTTACTTTATTGAGCCTACAATTGTTGTTACTAAAAATCCTAAATCAACCACAATGTGCGAAGAGATATTTGGTCCGGTGTTAACACTTTATGTGTATGACGAAAACCAATTTGAAGAAACTTTACACCTTGTAAATTCTACATCAGAGTATGCACTTACAGGTGCTATAATCGCTCAAGACAGGTATGCAATAGATTTAGCTACTAGGATTTTACGCAATGCCGCAGGTAATTTTTACATTAACGATAAACCAACCGGAGCAGTAGTAGGACAGCAGCCATTTGGCGGTGCGCGTGCAAGTGGTACAAATGATAAAGCCGGAGCAATGGTTAATTTATTACGTTGGGTAAGTATGCGTACTATTAAAGAAACCTTTGTTGCACCTACTAATTATCCTTATCCGTTTTTGGCTAACGATTAACAGCTAAGTCAGAAATTTACCACACATCAAATAATACCTCTTCAAATTTGTTTTGGAGAGGTATTTTTATTTTCTTACAAATAATTAAAGTAAGAAATTTCATTATGAAACCAACACAAATAATCATTACGGCTATACTTTTATTGGCTGTTACTAGCACACATGCTCAAAAAATGCGCAATAAGATTAATGGTAAACTACCTGCAGCTCGTACCATTAATGAATACCAGTTAAGTAAAGAGCGTACACTTGTTAAAAGTTATGAAAAACGGACAGAAACTTTTCCTCGTGATATTCGTTATCCCGGTGAGTTTGAAGAAAGCCAAGCGGTATTTATTTCTTGGTCGTATGATTATGATGATGATGGAAATGTAACCGGTGCTGATGTAAGCAGCCAATATGCGTTGGTTTCAGCTCGTTTGGCTGATGCAATTCAAAAAGTAGTTCCGGTATGGATTCGTGTCGAGAATGCCTCTGATACTACTGCAATACTTAGTTATATGTTTAACAGAGGTACTCCATTAACTAATTATCTCTTTATAATTTCTCCCGGGGATGATTGGTGGACAAGGGATTTTGGACCAAATGGTGTGTATGTTGGCAGACAAGATAGTTTAGCTTTTATTGATCTTAAATACTACGATGGTAGAGACAAAGACAATGTTGCACCTACTGTTTTAAGTAATCTTTTGCAAGTAAATAATTATACCACACGACTAAATGCTGAAGGTGGTAACTTCATGTCGGATGGATTTGGAACAATATTTTACAGTGATGTTGTTTCTGATGTAAATACCGACCCACAAATTGTAAATCCGGTGTTTACACTACAAGAGATAAAAGATAAATTAACTGCTATATTTGGAAGTACCAATAATGTAGAACTGCCAACATTGCTTTGCGATGGCGGTACCGGTCATATTGATCTGTATTTAAAAATGATAGATGAACAAACTCTAATGGTATCAAAATATCCGGATGAAATAACAGCACAAGACAAAAGAATTATTGAAGATAATTATCAATATTTAACTACACTGCGTTCAACCTATAATCGTCCGTTTCGTATATACCGAATTCCACATCCAACAGATGATAATGGGAATCACTCTAAAAAATCGTGCAGCCAATTAAATAGTGATGCCCGTACTTTTGTTAATGGAACAACTGTAAATAATACATTTATTTTTCCTTCATACTCCAATGCCGGTACAGGCAACAAAACGCAAACCGATTCTGTAACAAAATTGTTTAAGCAAATAATGCCCGGTTATAAAATAGTAGATATTGACTCTCGATTACTTAGTCCGCTGGGAGGCGAAATTCATTGTATAACTATGCAAATACCTGCCGATAATCCTGTTTTATTTTGGCACCCAAGTGTTGATGGTTTTCAACCGATATTTAAAAATACTTTTCCGATAGTTGCAAAAATTACTAACAAAAGTGGAATAGCTAATGCAAAATGTTATTGGCGAATTAAAGGCAATTCATCCTTTAATGAAATTGTATTAAGAGATAGCTCTGATTTTTTTGTTGGTGAAATAGTAGCAAATGGTATTTCTAACAGCGATGTAATTGAATATTATTTATCTGCAACAACCAATAATGGGAAAACCGCAACCAAACCTATTACTGCTCCTGATGGGTATTACAGTATATTTTTTAGCTTAAATACTGCATTAAATGAAGTAGCAATATTCCCTAAAAATTATTTATTTAACGCTTATCCTAATCCTGCAAAAGATAAAATCATTATTCCTTTTAATGCTTTAAATAAAGCTGATTTTACAATTACAATTACGGATATCTTAGGGAAAGTAGTTCAAACCATAAACCCTATTGATGTTAAAGAAGGATTGAATGAATTGATATTGGATGTTGAACAATTTAATAATGGAATATATTTTTATAATTTGTCAGTAAACCATACTATACTTGACACCCGAAAATTTATAATTAATAAATAACCGATATAATATAAATAATGAACAGAACATATCTTAGCGCATTAATTTTAGTACTATTTACTTCATACACTGCTTGCGCAAGTGATTCTACAAAAGTTGAAATAAAAGCATTAAATCCGGAGCCTCAACACCAAATGGTATATGGAACAGTAATGCAATTGATTGCATCATACCATTATCAAAAACCCAAAATTGATGATGTGTTTTCTTCCAAGGGTTTGGATAATTATTTAAAGCATATTGACCCTAATCGAGTATATTTTTTCCAAAGCGATATTTCAAATTTTGAAAAATACAGATACCAGTTGGACGAAAGTATATTGAATGGCGACCTAAAAGCTGCATACGAAATTTTTAATACCTATCAAGAACGATTAAAAGACCGGATTGAATTTGCTAAAAAATTTCTTAGTGATTCATTAAATTTTGATTTTACTAAACAAGATTCATTTCAAATAAAACGGGAAGATGCTCCGTATGCCAACTCTATTGAAGAGTTGAATAAATTATGGGAGTTAAAGTTGAAGTATGAATGTATTAGCATGAAATCTAATGGAAAATCATTTGCTGATTATGGCGAAACAATTAAAAAACGATATATAAACTTGGAGCGATTTGCAGCCAAAACTAAAAGCGAAGACGTGTTTCAATTGTATGTAAATTCGCTTGCTGATTTAGCCGATCCGCATACCAATTATTTTTCACCAAAAGCAAGTGCTGATTTTGCAACGCAAATGAGCCTGTCGTTAGAAGGTATTGGAGCAACTTTGCAATCCGATTTTGAATACACTAAAATAGTATCAGTTACTAAAGGCAGCCCGGCTGAAAGAAGTAAAAAAGTACATCCCGGTGATAAAATAATAGGTGTTGCACAAGGCGATAGTCCAATTGTAAATATTGTTGATTGGCGTTTGGATGATGTGGTAAGTTTAATACGTGGTAAGAAAGGAACAACCGTTCGCCTTGAAATTATTCCGGCAAGTGAGCCTAATAAAACTAAAATTGTTTCCATCATTCGAGATAAAATTATTATTGAAGAACAATCGGCTAAAAGCAGTATAAAAACGATTAAACGTAATGGCAAAAACCACAAATTTGGTGTAATTACTATTCCTTCATTTTATATTGATTTTGCAGCAGCTCGAAAAAATGACCCTAACTATAAAAGTACAACACGTGATGTAAAGAAACTTATTACTGAGCTGAATAAACAAAAAGTTGAAGGATTGATAATTGACCTGCGAAATAACGGAGGAGGTAGCTTGCAAGAGGCTGTAGAACTTACCGGATTGTTTATTAAAACAGGTCCGGTGGTGCAAGTAAAAGATGGTGCAGGAGTTATAAAAAACGAAGACGACAACAACCCGGAAGTGTATTATGATGGTCCATTGGTAGTGTTAGTTAATCGTTTCAGTGCATCTGCTTCTGAGATTTTATCAGCAGCAATTCAGGATTATGGTAGGGGAGTAGTAATAGGCGAAAAAACCTTTGGCAAAGGTACCGTTCAAAACATGGTGGCACTTAATGAATTTATACGGATGAATGATAAACCAATGGGTGATTTAAAACTTACTATTGCTAAATTTTATCGCGTTACGGGCAGCTCCACACAACACCGAGGTGTAATACCGGATATTGAGTTTCCTAGTATTTATGCAGCAAAACAATTTGGTGAAGATGCAAGTGAGTTTGCATTGCCTTGGGATCAAATAGATGCTACACATTACGAAGCTGTAAACCGGGTTGGGAATAAAATGCAACTAATAAAAACTAAACATGATGAGCGAATGAAAGATAATCATGAGTATGGATTTTTATTGCAAGACATAGATTTTTTTAAAGCAATTGACAAAAAGAAATTTCAGAATTTAAATATTGAAGTTTATAAAAGCGAAAACGATAAAATTGATGCAGATAAAAAGGCACGTGAGGCTGATCGTAAGTTGCGCAAAGTATCTGCAACACCGGATTTGATTATGGATGAAACATTGGAAATAATTACCGATTTGTTATAATTTTCAATTCATCTGTATTCGTAATCGTGCTGTTTGTTTATAAATAATCATCAGTAAGCGAAATAGTACATGTTCTTTTTCGCTCTATTTTCAGGGATTCATATATCAAAAATTAAACTTCGTTTTTGTAAAGGCTAACCCATTTAGCACACGGATGACACGTGCGGGAACGGGAAGTTATTCTTTATATTGACTAACCGATTTCAATTTGCCATTTTTAAACTCAATAGTAAATTCATCAATATATCTATTTGTACCTTTATACCTCCATGTTTCGTGAACCTCCCCTTTATATCCATAATCATTTATGTCAGTAGATTGTGGTCGTCCCATTAGAATCTGAACGGAATCTTTTGGCATATATGTATGTAATTTTACTATCCCTTTTTCTGTGGTAAGTTCAAATGATTGTATATTTATTTGTTCGGCTTCATTTGTACCGGAATCGCTAAAAGATTGGTTCAGTTTTTTTAATGCCTTTATTCGTATTTCTTCTCGTAGTCGATTTTCTTCAGTGTCTTGCGTTGCTGCAATAATGTAAAATACTCCGATTGTACAAACTACTCCAAGTACAAATCCTAACGAGATTTTCAGAAAGGTATTCATGTTGCGATAATTTAGAGTCTTTTCAATATTTAACTTTTATAACATTGATGTCCGTATACTTTCCACTATAGCCAATCTAAAAAAACTCGTAGTAATCAACAAAAGCTGTTTGTTATTTATGAAGTGAAAATACAAATAAAAACTGAAATAGCAATAGGTTTGTCTATGTTAGTAATAATAATTTAAAACAAGTTTTTTGGCGGTAAAAATGGGAGGTTATACCAAGATAATTATTTAATAAATATTGCCTGATTTGTTTGCTATTTTGCTCAGTTCATCTTGTTTGGTGTTTTCCTTCTCGTCATTCTTTACTCGCAATAATTGTTGTCAAGCGATTTACAATTTGATTGAATTTGATTG
>JACFNJ010000288.1 GCA_019454865.1 Bacteroidia bacterium | reverse complement strand
AACTAAACATTAGCTATGCAAAAGCAGATTATAACGAAAAGGCATTGGAGAAAAGTAGATTCATCGCTGAGATTGAAACCTATGATGCAATACAAACCAAACAAGTTTCATTATCGGATGAAACAATGATAGAATTTATGCTTAATGTATTGCAAAATGAGAAACCAGATATACAAAACAACTTATTCGATAATGAATTAGTGGATGAGATTTTATTGAAATATTCACTTAGTGTTACGCATCTAAACAACTACCTGAAATGCCCAACAGCATTTTATTTCAATAACCTTATCCGTGTGCCTACACCACTAAATTCAAGTATGGCTTTTGGTAGTGCTGTGCATTATGCTCTAGAAATACTATTCCGTAAAATGAATGAACACCCGGATAAAAAATTTGGCTCTGTTATAGATTTCATGAGTTACTTTAAGTGGTATATGAAGCGATTAGAAGAATCATTTACTGAAATTGAATTTAAGCGCAGAATGGAATATGGTGAAAAAATTCTACCTAATTATTATGAAACCTACATCAACCAATGGAATAAAATTACAAGTATTGAACGCACTTATCGTAATGTAATAATGGAGGGAGTGCCACTAAATGGTAAACTGGATAAAATTGAGTTTATAGGAAACATGGTTAATGTTATAGATTACAAAACCGGACAGTTTGAAAAAGCAAAAGGAAAATTCAACCCACCGGATCTAGAGAAAGTAGAGCTAAAACAAGTAGAAAACAAAAAAATAAAACACGAAGATAAGCACGGTGGAGATTATTGGCGCCAAGCAGTTTTTTATAAAATTCTAATTGATAATGATAAAAATTCAAAGTGGCAAATACAAAAAGTAGAATTTGATTTTGTAGAACCCGACCAAAATACAGGGCGCTACATAAAGCAAGCTGTAAATATTACTCCTGATGATGTTGAAATTGTAAGAAATCAAATAAAAGATACGTACAATAAAATCAAAGCTAAAGAATTTGAAAATGGTTGCAAGGAAGAAGATTGTGTTTGGTGCAATTTTGTAGATACGTATTACAAAAATAAAACTGTACCTAACATTAATTTACAAAGTGCAGAAGATTATGAAGAAGTGAATTAAGCGATGAAATCATTAAAATCACTCCGCAACTCAACGAATAAATCAATAAATACGAACATATCGTTTTTAAGTTTTTTATGCTCAAGTGTAACCGCATTCTTTAGGTCTGCCGAGTAGTTTTTCTGCAATCGTTGAATTTGGTTTTCGTGCTGCTTAATGTTGTGACGAAGTATATCAATTACTTCTCGTTGTCGAATAAATCGGTTTTGAAACTGTTCGATTTTTGCAGCAAAACTTGCATTATAAAAATCGGGTAAAATATTTTCCAATTGTTGAGTCATTTTAGGTAACTCACTTTTGTAAAAATCAATCTCTGCCAACCACCTCATATACTCCATGTCTTCTGAAACATTAACTGCGGGTACTGCCATACGATTTATATTTTAGTACAAACAAATATACTTTTTTTATCACATAAACAACTAAAAAACAAAAAATTAATTTACCCGGCAAAAAATGTGTTTAGCTTCTCATGTTTTCAAATTGTAAGGGTACTCCAAAATCATGAGCACGCACTTTTCCAATAGTAGCTTGCAGTTCATCAATACTTTTGGATGTTACACGCACCTGATCATCCATTATGCTGGCTTGTACTTTTAGTTTAGCATCTTTAATATAATTTACAATTTTCTTTGCTACCTCTTTATCCAAGCCTTCCTTTATGGATAATGTTTTATAAACATGCTTAGCACTTGGTGTAATTTCATCACTCAAATCCAATACACGAGGGTCTAATTGCTGCTTCGAAAATTTACTCAGTATAATATCAACCAT
>JACFNJ010000287.1 GCA_019454865.1 Bacteroidia bacterium | reverse complement strand
ATCCGCCTGCAATGATGTTGTTATATATTTTAGTTGGATATGAAGTACTACTTGCACAATAATAAATATAGAATCCGTAGTAGCTGGAATTTCTAATTGTATTTCCAACTAATTGATGCGATGAAGTACCTGCTGTATTTTGGCTATAATAAAAATACACACCGTATTGTGTACCTGTATTTGCAGTGGACATGTTGATGTTGTTATACATCAAATCAATTCCATTACATATATAATATAGATATACGCCATACGTATAAGCGTTGTTTACTGTGTTACCTCTTATTTTAATATTTGCATTATAAGTTGCATTTTTAGCTGTATTTCCATACACGGTAATACCATGCGTTCCTCCGGTTACTGTATTACTGTCTATTTCAATTTCTCCTGCTCTAACCATGGATAAGCCATGCCCAGTTGAGGTTGCTGTAACATTTATTCCATACCCGGTAGAGGTACCAGTATTAGGCATACTTACATCGCAATATTTAACTTGACATCCGCTACCGCCCATACCACTATTGTTACCAATTATGCCAATACCCGAGCAGGTTCCACTGTATGTATTTCTAATTGTTAAATTATAGAAACGAACATAGGTACTCAAGTTCATTCGTATAATCGCTTGTGATGCGATACTTGCAGTAATAATTCTGGTGGAAGCATTACCGGTGCCACCATCAAATGTTACCGTATTTGTAGCGCTACTACCTGTTATTGCCGGAACTATAATTGCTGAAGAAATTGAGTATGTAGCTGCTGCTACTTCAAATACCACCGGACCGGATACACCGACTGTTCCTGAATTTGCCGGTCCTCCATCTGTACGTGAAGAAGTAGAAGTCATGTAAGTAATAGCAGATGCAAAGTCTTTAAAATTGCTGGTTGATGCTGCTAATGAAGGATTAATTGTGTAAGTTCCGCTTAATTGAACGGCAAACACATTTGCAATTGGCGCTAAAGCCAAGCTTATTGAAATCAATAAGGCTTTTACTAAATAAGTATTTGTTTTTTTCATTATTAAATAATTTGTGTAAAAATATTATTATATATTTTGTTTAGTATGGCTTAAATAATTTTAAGAAAATATTTATTCTTAATTAGTTTAGAAGCAGCACTAAAAAAACAAAGTTAAATTTATCTTAAAAGGTGATTTGCATTAAGTCTTTAATAGACCTTAATTAGTTGTTTAAAGTTGTATCTAAGAGAACATATCTTTCTTCAATAGTTCAATAATACATCCGCCATTTTATACCAAATTTAAAGCTTTGTAATGCAATCGGGTAGTGGGGTGTATTATAAAACCCTTTATTAATTAAGTTCTGATTTACATGGTCGTATTGTGCAAAAACGGTAACACGATTTACCTGCATCGAGAAATATGGGTTTAATAATGGATAGTTCCCAATTTTAGTTTGTTGCTGTATGTAAAAAAGCCTACTAATCGGATTCCAGCCTAAACCATAATACGCAGTATTATAAAATGCGTCTATGCCTAATTGTATTATGCTTCCATAAAATTTACTTTGAAAATATAGTCGTGTAAAAGCCCCAAATTCAGGCAGCGGAATGGAAGTGGATTTACTGTGTTGATAATACAACTGATTGTGTAAATATAATTTTCCTAATTGAAATGTTTTTGACAATTCAATTTGTAACACATTTGCATTTGTTGCTTGCTGTTCAGGCAGCATTGCTGCATTTAAGTAAGTGTAATCAGAAACAGTATAATGGTTCAATGCTAAATTGAAATTATTTCGGAATGTATTTGTATGAATTAATAAACGCTTATTACTTACTTGTGTTGCATTTAAGTTGTTATCCCACGAAAAATAATGACTACTGAATCTGTAATACGAATACTCCGGGCGAAACCTTTGTTC
>JACFNJ010000286.1 GCA_019454865.1 Bacteroidia bacterium | reverse complement strand
AAAGCGGTTTACCAATAATGTGTGTGTGCTGTATGATGGGGATGCCGCAGGTATAAAGGCCTCATTGCGTGGTACTGATATGCTATTGGAAGCCGGCATGAATGTGAAAATTGTGTTGTTCCCGGATGGTGATGATCCGGATAGCTTTTTACAAAAAATTGGAGCAGTCGATTTTACTGCATATCTGGATGCTAATAAAAAAGATTTTATATTATTTAAAGCTTCACTTCTTTCTGAAGAAGCGAGTAATGATCCCATACAAAAGGCAGAACTAATCAAAGAAGTAGTAGAAAGTATTTGTAAAATACCGGATGCATTTAAACGAAGTATTTTTTTGCATGAAACGTCATTGCTAATGGGCATTGAAGAGCAAGTTGTAATAAATGAAGCCAATAAAATAATTCGGAATAATTTTAATAGACGTGCACCTGAAGAAACAACGTTACAAGAAGAACATGAAAATACAACAATAGATGAAAGTTGGGTAGAGCAAGTACAAGATTTGCAACGTAACGATGTTCAAGAAAATGATTTGATACGTGTGTTGCTAAGCTATGGCGATAAAGAGTTTTCAGACGAATATGTTAATGTAGCTAATTATATTATACATGAACTAGCTGCTGATGAAATTGAAATTGAACATCCCGTAGCTGCTCAAATTATTGTTGCCGTTCATGAACAGCTAAACAAACAAGATTTGCAATTGGGATATTTTATCCGACACGATGACCCGATAATAACAGCCTATGTTGCAGATGTTATGTCGTATGATTTGGAAATAAGTCCAAATTGGGAGAAAAAATTTGATGTAATAGTTGAACCAATAGGTACTAATTACAAACAAGATGTTTCCTCATCTGTACTTCGCTTAAAGATTAAACACATTGAAAAATTAATGTTACAAAACCAAAAAGAGTTGGAAGCATTTGAAAAGGAGAGGCAGCATGATAAAGTTCAGCTTAATATACAAGTGCAAATGCTATTACTAAAACGTAGGGCAGAACTTGCAAAATCAATAGAAACAATTATTACCAAATAAAATACAGTTTAAATACCAAGCCACTCTTTAGCTGTTTTATAAAGCATTTGGGCTTTTTGCTCGGCAGTTAAGTCTTGCAATTGTTCAATGTATTTGCCATGTTCCAAATCGCCAAGCGGAAAAGGGAAGTCGCTACCTAATGCTATTCGTTCAGCACCAAAAAGTTTTAAATTATATCGCAGTGCATCGGCATCATGTACCAAACTATCAATATAAAAATGCTTTACATACTGGTAAGGATCGGCTACCTGATTTATGTTGCACAAATCAGGACGTGCATGGTATCCGTGCGAAACTCTTCCGATAGTATGCGGAAAACAGCCGCCTCCATGTGCAAACATTATTCTAAGCTTCGGAAATTTATCAAAAACTCCACCAAATATTAAACTACAAATTGCTCGTGAAGTTTCTGCCGGCATTCCTACCAACCAGGGCAACCAATATTTTTTCATTTTGTCTTGCCCCATCATGTCCCACGGGTGAACAAAAATACACATACCTAATTTTTCGGCTGTTTCATAAAACGGGAAAAAGCGTTCATCATCCAAGTTATAGTTTAAAATATTGGTAGCTATTTCCACACCGGGCAGGTTTAATTCTTTTTTGCATCGTATCAATTCTTGCACAGCTAGGTTAGTATCTTGCATGGGTAGTGTGCCCAAGCCAACAAATCGGGTGGGGTAGGTACGTTGTACTTGTGCTAAGTGATTGTTTATATATTGGCTCCATTCGAGTGTATGTTCAGGCTTTGCCCAATAATAAAACAAAACCGGAATTGTAGATAAAGCCATTAATTGAACTTTGTGCTTGTCCATGTGATTTATAATGGCTTTCGGGTCCCAGCATAATTC
>JACFNJ010000285.1 GCA_019454865.1 Bacteroidia bacterium | reverse complement strand
TATGCAAAAAGAATTGGATAAAGGAATAGAATAATTGCAATTTACTTTTTAAAGGAATCATTTTAAGCGACTTATTGTCGCTAAAGTTGGTTTGCAAACAGTGTTTTTTCATTGTTTCAAGCCAACTTTTCATTTTATAAATTATATAAAAGTCAAATTTTCAGGTAAAATATGCTTGGTGTAAAAGTTGAAACGAATGTTTAAAAACATAAAATCTGAAACAATAAAAATTACGCAATATGAATTTAAATAATTTCACAATTAAATCGCAGGAAGCAATAGAACAAGCAGTACAAATTGCATTACAAAATGGTCAGCAATCTATTGAAACAGCACATATTCTAAAATCACTATTAGCCAATGATGAAAATGTGATTCCATTTTTATTTAAGAAATTAGGGATAAATCAAAAACAAATAGAAACAGCTGTAGATGCAATAATAAAAGGCTATCCGAAAGTAAATGGGGGAAATCCATATTTAAGCAATTCTTCCAATCAATTGTTAATTAAGGCGCAAAGTTATCTTAAAGAATTCGGAGATGAATTTGTTGCAGTAGAACATATACTGCTTGCATTGCTAAATAATAAAGATTCCATTGCAAATTTATTAAAAGATGCAGGTGTAAAAGAAACTGAACTGAAAAAAGCTATAAAAGAATTACGAGGTAGTAGTAAAGTAACTTCGCAAACAGCCGAAGAGCAATACAATGCATTAAATAAATATGCAAAAAACCTAAATGAACTTGCCCAACAAGGGAAATTAGACCCCGTAATTGGACGAGATGAAGAAATACGTAGAGTATTGCAAATACTATCACGCAGAACAAAAAATAATCCGGTATTAATAGGTGAACCTGGAGTTGGTAAAACAGCAATTGCAGAAGGCTTAGCACATCGAATTATTAGTGGTGATGTTCCTGAAAATTTAAAAACAAAACGAATTTTTTCATTAGACATGGGAGCGCTAATAGCAGGTGCAAAGTATAAAGGAGAATTTGAAGAACGATTAAAATCCGTTGTAAAAGAAGTTATATCAGCTGATGGAGAAATAGTATTGTTTATTGATGAAATTCACACATTGGTTGGTGCCGGTGGTGGAGGCGAAGGCGCAATGGATGCTGCTAATATTTTAAAACCGGCATTAGCACGAGGTGAACTCCGATCTATTGGTGCAACTACATTAGCCGAATACCAAAAGTATATTGAAAAAGATAAAGCATTAGAAAGAAGGTTTCAAAAAGTATATGTAGAAGAACCCGATACCGAATCTGCAATTTCAATCTTACGTGGATTGAAAGAACGCTATGAAGTACACCATAAAGTACGAATAAAAGATGATGCGATTATTGCAGCCGTTGAGCTTTCTCAGCGTTATATAAGCGATAGGTTTTTGCCGGATAAGGCAATTGACTTGATTGATGAAGCAGCAAGTAAATTGCGTCTTGAGATTGATTCATTGCCTGAGGAGATAGACCAATTGGAAAGAAGGATTATGCAATTGGAAATTGAACGGGAAGCAATTAAACGAGAAGGCGATGAAGAAAAAATTAAGTCATTGAGTGAAGAAATAGCCAACCTTCAAGCAGAAAAAAACTCATTGAAAGCAAAATGGCAAGGTGAAAAAGATGTGGTAGATGGTATTCAAAATACCAAACAAGAAATTGAAAATTTAAAACACGAAGCAGAGCAAGCTGAACGTAATGGAGACTTTGCACGGGTAGCAGAAATACGTTATGGAAGAATAAAGGATGCTGAAACTAAATTAAGCAATTACCAACAGAACTTGCATGAACAACAGGGAGACAATGCAATGGTAAAAGAGGACGTAGATAGTGAGGATCTTGCTGATGTGGTTAGTAAATGGACAGGAATTCCGGTTACGCGTATGTTGCAAA
>JACFNJ010000284.1 GCA_019454865.1 Bacteroidia bacterium | reverse complement strand
CTCCATTGCTTAATGCAGATTATATAGTTACTAATCGTAACCGCTTACCTGCAATAGTAAAATATGGAATGAGTGAAAAAATTTGGGTTAATGGAGATCATTATCAATTGAAAATGCCCGGCAATCCTCAATTAACTTTAGATGAAATTACTGCAATAGTAAATTTTGTTGAGTTTCGATATGCTAAATCTACACGCTTAATGCCAAAGGATTCAGTTGCACTTCTTTTAAATGATACAATTTAATAATACTTAAATCGAATGAATACATATACTGCTGAATATTGGATTGACAAGCTGCAATTAATAAAACATCCGGAGGGGGGATATTACAAAGAAACTTACAGGGCAAGTGAAACGATTACTTTGCACGATGAAAGGAGACGCAACACAAGTACAGCAATTTATTACTTGTTGAGCGGAAACGACAAATCTCATTTTCATAAAATTTCGTCTGATGAAATTTGGGTTTATCATCATGGTGAGCCGATAGAAATTGTAGTTTTAGAAAAAGACGGAACTATTTCAACAAAGGTATTAGGAAAGAATTTACACGAAGGAGAAGACTTGCAAATTGTAATACCTGCAAATACTTGGTTTGGTGCTAAGTTAAAAAACGCCAACGGATATTCGTTGGTAAGTTGTATTGTGGCTCCCGGTTTTGATTTTAAAGATTTTGTGTTAGCAGATAGGGGCGAATTGGTACAGCAATTTCCAAATTGCAAAGCTGTAATTGAAAAATTTACCCGTTGATTCAATCTATTTAAAAAGTATTAGCAAACTATATTTTAAACATTCCTTCCAATAATCTTGTAGTTTGTTTAATTATTATATTTACTGAAAATATTTTAGTAAAACACAAACAGCGTCTTGGAAACCTTGTTGGTAATTCAAAGGGATTGCTAAGGTTTTCATGATTATGTGTTACAGGTTTGGTTTGATTTTAATCCATCACCAAATGGTGAAGATTTAAAGGAAGATTTAGATGAAATCTAATACAAGATGTTTACATAAATAGTAGCATTTAACTAAATAAAAAAGGAGAGTATTTACTCTCCTCCCATTTCTACTTTACCGGTATAAGCCCCTGCAAAAGCTTTTTCTTTTACTTTTGCTTCAATTTCTTCTGCCAGTTCCGGGTTATCTAAAAACAATTGTTTTACTGCTTCTCTACCTTGACCTAACTTGGTATCGCCATAACTAAACCAAGAGCCACTCTTTTTAATTATTTCCATTTCTGTACCCAAATCTACAATCTCACCTACTTTGGATATTCCTTCACCATACACAATGTCAAATTCAACTGTGCGGAAAGGAGGAGCAACTTTGTTTTTAACAACTTTAACTTTGGTACGATTACCTACAATATCGTTGCCTTCTTTTATTTGACCTATTCTACGTATATCCAATCGTACTGATGCATAAAACTTAAGTGCATTACCACCGGTAGTTGTTTCCGGATTACCAAACATTACACCAATCTTATCACGCAATTGGTTAATGAAAATACAAATACATCCTGTTTTGTTGATAGTTCCGGTAAGTTTACGTAAAGCTTGACTCATTAATCGGGCTTGAAGTCCCATTTTACTATCGCCCATATCGCCTTCTATTTCTGCTTTAGGTACAAGGGCTGCTACCGAGTCAATTACTATTATATCAATAGCACCTGAACGTATTAGCGCATCTGCAATTTCTAATGCTTGTTCTCCATCATCCGGTTGCGATATCAATAAATTTTCTACATCTATACCTAATCTTTGCGCATAGGTTTTATCAAATGCATGTTCAGCATCAATGAAAGCTGCAATGCCGCCTTTTTTTTGTGCTTCTGCAATAGCATGAAGTGTCAAGGTTGTTTTACCTGAAGACTCCGGACCGTAGATTTCAATGATTCGCCCACGAGGATATCCTCCTACACCCAAT
>JACFNJ010000283.1 GCA_019454865.1 Bacteroidia bacterium | reverse complement strand
CTTAAACAAAAAGCCATTGAATACTATGGCATGCAAGAGTTGGTTAAAAAAGAAAAGTAGTGAGGTGTGTTTTACTTGGGTTATTCTTGTTGTATGGTTGGGATATAGCAATTGCCCAACAAACCCTCTCGCTTCACGATGCCATTCAGCACGCCCAGCAAAACAGCATCAATGCGCAGCTTAATAACAACAATTACGAAATAGTCAATCAAAATTATCGTTTACAAAGAGCACATTTATTTCCACAAATAAACCTAATTGCAAATTTACCCGGTTACAATAGCAGCATCACCAGTGTAACCCAACTTGATGGAACAATAAAGTTTACAATACTTAGCTTTCAATCGCCTCATTCAATTCTTCCATAACTGGTTGTATCAATACCTAAGTATTCAGCAATTTCTTGTTGAGTAATTCCATTTTTTTACGTAAAGTCTCTAAATTTTCTTTTAGGCTCATGCTTTTTATGGATTTGTTTTATTTTGAAATGCAATTAATGGACTTTAATGGCATTAAGTAATGCTACAATTGTCAATAGAAGGATTAGCTGCTGTGAAGCACCGCCCGCTGTCGTGAGACACCACCAACTTTGCTGTGTAATTTAGTGTTATGAACTGTAAACAAATTACTTTATTTTTAAACCATTAAAGTTTTTAGCAGGTTTTGATTTTATAACCGCAATGAGAAAATGAGAAACAATAAAATTAAGTTGCAGTTAAATAAAGAGACAATTGCTAAGCCGAAAAGATTTGCAGACATGTAGATAGTTTTAGGAATTGATGATAGATTTATTAAAATTATGCATATTGTTTACACGGAACTTAATGTTGTTCGTATTAACAATATGCATTTTTTTTACCAATGCAACGCCACTGAATGCGCAGCATAATTTAGTCAAGTTAGATTCTTTGTGTCTTAACAGTTGCAAGAGTAAAAAATATCTATTTATAACTGGTGAACTACATGGTATTGCATCTAATCGTTTTGTCGAAGATATATTCCAAAGAGAATTAATTTTAAAGCATGGTGTTAGAACTATCTTAATTGAGGAGCCATATACTAATGCTTATTTAATAAACAAATACCTCTCAAGTGGTGATACTACATTTCTAAACATGTATACATCAGACTACCCTCAAAAATTTAAAGAAGTACGTGAAAGTATTATAAACCTTTACAACATAAATATGGAGCTATCTGAACGAGATAAAATTCAGGTATTCGGGATAGATATTTGGGAAAATGTAGATTCACCATTTGTAAAAAATCTGTTTAAATTATTGTTGAAAAAAGAAGTTTTTAGTGATGAATTGAAAAAAGATTTGACATCAATAATTGAACACCCTCAATTTCCAAACAACATTTTTAAAATAGATAGTGTACTTATAAAATATAAATTCACTGATTACACAAATGATTTTAGTAATATAATTAAGTCTTACGGAAAATGGTTAAAAAATAGCGATACCAAAATTTTGACAGGTTTAATAAGGCAAAAATATTTGTACGATAACATTGTTGCAAAGAAAGAGTACTTCAAAGGTAATGTTTATACAAATTTTGGATATGGACACATTGACATCGGACAGAAGAGCACAGCCTATTTTTTAAAGAATGATACATCTTTCAAGTATAAAATTATTGTATTTTATCCATATTATTACAATTGTACTAATTTACCATGGATTCCAATAAAAAAAAGTATGGGTTACAATAAATTGTATATGAAACGATTTGTGAAGAAGAGTAAAGTAAAAAATGGAGTTTATCTTCATCAACGAAATGGGAAAAATTACATTATCCATATTGGGCAAAATGGAATGCATGAAATACAGTAAGTTAACTAATACAATATTATATAATTGGAAACTTCAAGACACACACTCGATAGCATTTGTGAATCAATAGTTGAGCAAACAGAAATAGA
>JACFNJ010000282.1 GCA_019454865.1 Bacteroidia bacterium | reverse complement strand
TTGTATCAATATTTATGTGTTAAGCATTAATTTAAAGGGATTGAAATGTTATGGCAATTCCGATAAGTTACTTTCATTTTGCTTTTGTTAATAATAACTCCTTATTTTGCAATCGTTTTGAGGCTTTTAAAACATATTGTTTTATTTTTTCTAACCATCGGATTGTGTTTGCCGGATTCGTGGTTACACCATATTGTGGGTTTTCCATTTTTGGCAGCGCATTATTACCATCATATTACCGAGCATGAAGAGATTGGTGTGATAGAATTCTTGGTATTGCACAGTAGCGATAGCAACCACATGAAAACTGATGCACATGAACACGCGCATTTACCGTGTTCAAAAGATGCACATGGATGCCAACATGCTCCTTTAGTTCCGGTGGTAATTCAAAATACCGAAATTGTATTGATGCATCCAATTGAATTGTGCAAAATTCAGTCGGCTTATTTTCTATCAATTTTTCCTGAAAACAATGCAGGAAGTATTTGGCAGCCGCCAAAAATAGCATAACTCTTTTTTGCTTTCCATTATTTGCGAATTCTACAATTCGCACATTTTTCATTTTTAAAATTTATTAAAAAATAACATAGTAAAGCTATGCTACAAGCTATTATCCGTTTTAGCATACGGAATAAATTTATTGTTGGATTATTTACGGTTGCATTGATAGTTTCGGGTGTTTATTCATTAACCAAATTACCAATAGATGCAGTACCGGATATTACCAATAATCAAGTACAGATAATTACTTCTGCACCCAGTAGTGGTGCCGAAGATATTGAACGTTTAGTTACGTTTCCAATTGAGCAAACCATGGCTACCATTCCGGATATAAATGAGATACGTTCGTTTTCACGTTTTGGTTTATCTGTTGTTACCATTGTGTTTGAAGAGGGTGTAGATATTTACTGGGCAAGGCAACAAGTAAATGAGCGTTTGGTTACAGCAAAAGAGCAAATACCTGAAGGCTTAGGTACACCTGAATTAGCTCCTGTAACAACAGGTTTGGGTGAAATTTTTCAATACATCATTCATCCTAAAAAAGGATACGAGGATAAATATAAAGCAATGGAGTTACGTACCATACAAGACTGGATAGTGCGTAGGCAATTGCTTGGTACAAAAGGTGTGGCTGATGTTAGTAGTTTTGGCGGACACCTAAAACAATATGAAGTATCGCTTAATACGGATAAGCTTCGCAGCTTACAAATTGATGTTGCTACTGTGTTGAAAGCCTTGGAAGCTAATAACCAAAATGCCGGAGGTGCATATATTGAGAGAAAACCAAATACATATTTTATTCGAACCGAAGGGTTGATTAAAAGTATTGAAGATATTGAAAACATTGTTGTAAGTAAAACCAAGGATGGATTTCCAATATTGATAAAAAATATTGGTGAAGTTAAGTTTGGATCAGCAATACGGTATGGAGCTATGACCCGAAATGATGAAGGAGAAGTTGTAGGGGCAATGGTGCTGATGTTGAAAGATGCAAACTCATCGGAAGTAATAAAACAGGTTAAGCAGCGCATTGCTCAAATTGAGAAAACATTACCCGAAGGTGTTGTTATTGAACCTTTCTTGGATAGAACTAATTTGGTAAATAGTGCAATTGGTACTGTAAGTAAAAATTTAATTGAAGGAGCTTTAATTGTAGTTTTTGTTTTGGTATTGATGCTTGGTAATTTCCGAGCCGGACTTGTAGTTGCATCAGTTATACCTCTATCCATGTTGTTTGCTATTACACTGATGAATTTGTTTGGAGTTTCGGGAAATTTGATGAGTCTTGGTGCAATTGATTTTGGATTGATTGTAGATGGTGCAGTAATTATAGTAGAAGCAACTATGCATGCTTTTGGGTTGAAAAAAATCAACCATACGTTACACTTAACTGAACGAAATAATATAGTAGAAGATGCAGCAACTAAAATAATGAAGAGTGCT
>JACFNJ010000281.1:774-1964 GCA_019454865.1 Bacteroidia bacterium | reverse complement strand
TGAATACAGGAAGTAAAGCGGCTAGCTTACCACTACCTACGATGTATTCACCTGTTGGATCTACGTCACAACCATGTGGAGATTTAGGACATGGGATAAAGTAGCAGATATCTTTCAGCTTTGCAGCATCCAATACAAGCACTTCATTCTTAATGGTATGAATACCAGTATGCGTTGCTTCATCCCATACGTTATGAGCGTATTTAACAGCTACTTTCTCGGCTTGACCTGCTTTTAAATATTCTTCAGCTTTTTTCCAGTTAACAGCCATAATAAAATCTTTATCATTTTTAGAAGCATTCACTTCTAATAATGTGTTGGCCATTTCACTGTTATAGCAGCTAAAGAACATCCAACCGTGAGATTTGGCGCGACCGCAACGGGCTAAGTCAAAGTTAACACCAGGAGTGCGTATTTGGAAAGCTAGATCCATTGCACCAGTTTCTTGGTTTACACTGATAAAGCTGATGTGTCCTTTGAAGTTCTCTTTGTAAGTACTGATGGGCACATCACCGTTTTGGTTATCGCCCGGTACACTGAATCGTGTTCCTGCTACAACGTATTCTGTATTTTCAGTTCCGAACGGTGAGCTGTGGTTACCGGCACTGTTAGGCAGCTCGATAATTTCAGCTGTACGGAAAGTTTTAAGATCAATACGAGCCACACGTGGTGTGTTGTTGGCATTGCCAAAAGCCCATTTACCGTTCTGTTCGCCGTTTGTTTGTGACATTTCTACGTGGTGTAAATCGTCCCAAGGAACAAAACCATGCGAAGTCATCAACATTGGTTTTGTTTCCTCGCTATATCCCCAACCTTTTTCAGGGTCAACGGAGAAGACTGGAATTACACGAAATAAGCGGCCGCTTGGTAATCCATATACGCTCATTTGGCCGCTGAAACCGCCGGAAACGAAGTTGTAAAATTGATCATATTCACCTGGAGCAACGTAGGCTTTAGAAGCAGCATCCCCTGAAATCGCTTGTTTCGAGCCTTTAGGCCTACACGAAACGGCAATTAGCGAAACTGCTGCTAAAAGAATCATTAGGTTTTTCATTGTTTTCATAAAAGTGATTTAATTGTTAAGTGGTATATGGTAAAAGGAGACTGTTTAGTTTATGCCATCGTTCTTCCGCATGAACTCATAGATGTCACGTGCTTCATCATCGGTAAGATTCTGATTAGGCATACGC
>JACFNJ010000281.1:0-764 GCA_019454865.1 Bacteroidia bacterium | reverse complement strand
GTAACTGCGGATCTTTGTCAATCATAGGATCCGGATTGGTGATAAAGTTTAGAATCCAGTGAGCAGCATGACGTTTGGTCACATCTTTCCATCCAGGACCAACCAAACGCTCATCTGTAAGCTTATGACAAGAGATACATTTGGTGTTTGCTGAAACCTCACCGCGTGTTGCCATTTCCTTATTTAGAGCAGCATCAACAATAACATTTTCCTCAGTAAATTTACCCAAGCCGCGCTTAGGATCGTATTCATTAGGATTATGAGATGTTGTAGTTGTTGTATTGCCGGACTCATTACTTGCTCCGGTTGTTTCAGTTTTCCCGCCGCAGCTCATAAGTGCTACGCAAACTACAGTACCAAAGAATAATTTATAGTTCATAATTGTTGTTTTTAAATTTCAGCACAAAGCTACATCAATAAAGATGACAAAGCAAAAAAATATAATTTTCTGTTGATATAAAGAAGTGCATAAACACTACATTTCAGAAGATATGATAAGGAATTGGGAATAAGATGATTGCGCTTTTAATAGTTAGATATTAAACATTTAAACCTGCATTAATGCAGGTTTAAATGTTTGTCAAGATCACAATATTAATTATTGAGGATTACATAAAGTATCAAAAAGCGTGGGCTCTTTAATATGGTTTTTAATGTTTCTTAGCCAGATTATAATAATCAGCCACTTGATCCCAATTTAATACATGCCAAAAATTTTGAACATAATCAGGGCGCTTGTTTTGATATTTCAGATAATAGGCATG
>JACFNJ010000280.1 GCA_019454865.1 Bacteroidia bacterium | reverse complement strand
AAACCGAAACACGCTATGTTTGGGTTGAACTTACCTGTGAAAACTTAGTAAAGGATGTTGACATTTGGCAATGTGAATTATTTTTTAATTTCAAAACCAGAAGTGGTCAACTAAAAGGTAGTATTCAAAAACTTATTGAAGTATTTAAAAACCCAACTTTTGAAACAACAATTGGGTGGGGAAGTGATTTAAAAGGAACCTGGGGTAACGATATTTACTCGGTAGATATTGTATTTATGGATAAGATTATAGCTACTATTCCTTTTGAAGTTGGTACTGATTTTATTTATACTAATGAACCTGCTGCTATTGTTGAAACAAAAGCTACATCTAAAAAAACTGAGGTAAAAAGCACATCAAATACGAATGAAAAAAATTTAGCGTCTGTATTAAAAGAGTTAGATGATTTAATTGGTTTAGACAGTATAAAAAAGAAAGTCAGAGAATACACAACCTACTTAAATTTTATAAAACTAAGGAAAGAGAAAGGTTTTGAAGACAACGATAAAATAAACTTACATGCAGTATTTACCGGAAACCCCGGCACAGGTAAAACAACAGTAGCCAAAATGCTTGGTGAAATTTATTTTGAAATGGGCATGTTAAGTAAAGGGCACGTGCTTGAAGTAGATAGAAGTGATTTGGTAGCTGAATATATTGGTCAAACCGCTCCCAAAACAAAAGAAATAATAAAGAAAGCAAAAGGCGGTATTTTGTTTATTGATGAGGCTTATGCATTAGCTAGAAAAAACGATGACTCAAAAGATTTTGGCAAAGAAGCTATTGAAATTTTATTAAAAGAAATGAGCGATGGTGATGGCGATATAGCAATAATAGTAGCAGGCTATCCGGATGAAATGAACAGCTTTTTGGAATCTAACCCCGGATTGAAATCACGTTTTAATATGTTTTATGATTTTCCGGATTATACGCCTCAAGAATTAATGCAAATTGCAAACTATACAGCCGATAAAAAATCAATAAAATTTAATGTAGAAACCAAAGAAGTGCTTTATAAAAAATTAGTAGATTCATACAGAGAGAGGGACAAAACATTTGGAAATGCACGTTATGTAAACACACTTTTGGATGATGCAAAAATGAATATGGGACTACGTGTTATGAAACAAGACAACCCTGAAACACTAAGTAATGACGAGCTTTCTACGATTAAACCGGAAGATATTGATAAAATATTTTCGGCTAAAATTAGAAACATTGCTGATATACCAATAGATGAAGAATTGTTGAAACAAGCTATGCATGCTTTGCATAATTTAATTGGTTTAGGAACCATAAAAACTGAAACTGACGAGCTTGTTCGGTTAGTTAGATTTTATAAAGAAATTGGTAAAGATGTTCGCACTAATTTTTCATTGCACTCTGTATTTAGCGGAAACCCCGGAACCGGTAAAACAACAGTAGCAAGACTACTTGCGCAGATATACAAAGCACTTGGAATATTGGAAAGAGGTAACTTAGTGGAATGTGACAGGCAAATGTTGGTAGGTGCATACGTGGGGCAAACTGCTATCAAAACCAATGAAATGATAAATAAAGCCAAAGGTGGTGTGCTGTTTATTGATGAAGCTTACGCACTAAGTGAAGGTGGTGAAAATGATTTTGGGAAAGAAGCTGTTGAAACCATTTTAAAAAGAATGGAAGACGATAGAGGCGAATTTATTGTAATTGTAGCCGGTTATACAGAAAACATGAAACGTTTTGTTGAGTCTAACCCGGGGTTAACTTCTCGATTTGATAGAACCATGATTTTTGAAGACTATTCAGCCGAACAGCTATACGAAATAGCCTTAAAAATGTTTGCCGGAAATAATATCAAACCAAACAAAGAAGCAAAAAAACACCTTAAAGCATATATGGATTTTTTGTTTGAAACAAGAAATCAATTTTTCGGAAATGCACGTAGTGTAAGAAAAGTAGTAGAAGAGGCTATTAAAAACCAACATTT
>JACFNJ010000279.1 GCA_019454865.1 Bacteroidia bacterium | reverse complement strand
AGTACACGTTTTTTTTCGGTTGTCATTTGTTTTACCTGATTAACTTTTTATACCAATACAATAATAGGTAAAACCTAACTCTTTCATTTCATCTACATCGTAAATGTTTCTGCCATCAAAGATGATTTTGTTCTTTAAAAGTTTTTCAATCACTTTAAAGTTAGGCGAACGAAACTCAGGCCATTCCGTGGCAATTAACAGGGCATCGGCATCTATTAGTGCATCTTCTTTGTCTTTGCAATAAACAATTTTATCCCCCACAATATGTTTTGCTTCTTTCATTGCAATAGGGTCATAAGCTTTTACTACTGCACCGGCTTTAAGCAATTCATCAATAATAACCAATGAGGGAGCTTCGCGCATATCATCTGTTTTTGGTTTAAATGATAAGCCCCAAAGTGCAAATGTTTTGTTTTTTAAATCGCCTTTAAAGTGTGTTTTAACTTTATTAAACAAAACTAATTTTTGATCATCGTTTACATCTTCTACGGCTTGTAGTATTCGTAAATCGTGTCCGTGTTCTTTAGCAGTTTTTACCAATGCTTTTACATCTTTCGGAAAACAAGAGCCACCATATCCAATACCCGGATAAATAAATTTATTTCCTATCCGCGGGTCGCTTCCAATTCCTTTACGAACCCAGTTTACATCAGCACCAAGCAACTCGCACAAATTAGCAATATCATTCATAAAACTAATTTTAGTAGCAAGCATTGCATTGGCAGCATACTTGGTCATTTCGGCACTGGCAATATCCATAAATAAAATTGGGTGTCCGTTTAATAAAAATGGTTTGTATAACCTGCGCATAATTTCTTCAGCTTCTTTTGTTTCTACACCCACTATTATTCTATCCGGTTTAAGGAAATCATCTACTGCAGCGCCTTCTTTTAAAAACTCCGGATTACTTGCTATTGCAAAAGGAATTTGAAGTCCTCTTTTATCAAGTGCATTTTGTATCTCAGCTTTTACCTTGTGCGATGTACCAACCGGAACGGTACTTTTTGTAACCACTACACCATAGCTGTTCATGTTTTCACCTATCTCACGTGCAACAGCTAATACATATTTTAAATCGGCACTACCGTCTTCACCCGGTGGTGTTCCTACAGCTATAAATGCTACACTTGCATCTTTAATACTTTCAGCTAAGTTAGTACTGAATGAAAGTCTTCCGGTTTGAGAGTTTTGTATAACTAACTCTTCTAATCCGGGTTCATATATTGGAAGAATCCCGTTCTTTAAATTATTAATTTTTTTCTCATCAATATCTACACATATTACATCAATACCTACTTCGGCAAAGCAAGTACCTGTAACTAAACCTACATATCCGGTTCCTACTACAACAATTTTCATTTTTATTTTATTTTATTTTTTGATTATACTTTAAATGTTATTAAATTTCTTAAGATGGCTTACTATGTAATTTATTTGTTCCTCATCTACTTCGGGGCTTATTGGTAAGGATAAAACAATTTCACACAGTTTTTCGGTTATTGGCAATGTGCCTTTTGGGTATTTATTGTTTTGATATGCTTTTTGTAAATGAAGCGGTATAGGGTAGTAAATCATACTCGGTATTTCATTTTCGGCTAAATATTGGCGCAATGCATCGCGGTTAATGCCCTCACATTTTATAGTGTATTGATGAAATACGTGTGTGGAGTTAGCTACTCGCTTTGGTATGGTAAAATTTGGAATTTGGGATATTGCTTTATCGTATTGTTCGGCTACATGGTTTCTGTTTTTTTCGCATGCATCCAGTGTTTTAAGTTTTACATCCAATATTGCAGCTTGTAAGGTATCTAAGCGCGAATTTACTCCAATATCATCATGGTGGTATTGTATGCTTTGCCCATGATTGGCAATCATTTTTAAGCGTTTGGCTAGTTGCTCATCGTTAGTAAACATTGCACCACCATCACCCATACATCCTAAGTTTTTAGAAGGAAAAAATGAAGTGCAGCCT
>JACFNJ010000023.1 GCA_019454865.1 Bacteroidia bacterium | reverse complement strand
TGAAACCAATATAGTAGCCGACAGACAAAAGGAAAAAAACGAAGTAAAGATTTCGGTAAATACTATAACACAAAAAAACCTGAAACAATTACCTGCATTTGGTGGCGAACCCGATTTAGCACAATACTTACAAGTGCTTCCCGGTGTAGTTTTTAGTGGCGACCAAGGCGGACAATTATATATACGTGGTGGAACTCCCGTACACAACAAAATGCTACTTGACGGAATGATAATATACAATCCATTTCACTCTATCGGCTTATTTAGTGTAATAGATGCAGATATTATAAGAAGTGCAGATGTATATGCCGGAAGTTTTGGTGCACAATATGGCGGTAGAATTGGAGCAATAATAGATGTGAATACTCGTGAAGGAAACAAAAAAGAATTGTCAGGTAAGGTTTCTGTTAGCCCAATAAGCTCAAAAGTATTGTTAGAAGGACCATTAGCAAAATTCACCGAAGGAGGCAGCTCTTCATCATACATTTTATCCTATAAAAGTTCGTACTTAGATAAAACTTCCCCAATATTTTACAGCTATGCAGGTAATAATGGACTTCCATTTAGTTTTAATGATATATATGGAAAAGCGAGTTTTATTTCAACCTCCGGAAGTAAGCTAAACGTATTTGCATTTAATTTTAACGATAAGGTAAACTATACACAAACAAAGTACAACTGGAACTCGTTTGGATTAGGAACAAGTTTTAATATTATTCCGGAAGGCTCTACTTTAATAAACGGTGCAGTAGCATATTCTAATTACTTAATGCAACAAGAAGAAGCTGACGGTAAGCCGCGTGAAAGCAGTATAAACGGATTTAACATCAATGTTAATTTCACGTATTTTATCGGTAAAGATGATATAAAATATGGATTAGAAATGAACGGCTTTACAACCGATTATAATTATACCAACACTTATGGAAGACTCTTAAAACAAGAAGAGTTTACAACCGAATTATGTGGTTATGTACGTTACAAAAAAAACTTTGGCAGATTAGTAATGGAACCTGGCCTACGCATACAAAATTATGCCTCATTAGGTGAGTTTAGTTTTGAACCCCGATTTGGGATGAAATACAACTTAACCGACAAAATACGATTAAAAGCAGCTGGTGGTTATTACACACAAAACTTAATTGCCGCAGTAAATGACCAAGATGTAGTAAACTTGTTTTATGGTTTTTTATCCGGACCGGAAGATTTACCCAAAACATTTAAAGGTTCTTCCATCAATAGCTCGCTACAAAAATCATGGCATGGCGGTGTAGGGTTTGAATTGGATTTAGGAAGATTTAGTGAAATTAATGTGGAAGGGTATTATAAAATATTTTCGCAACTCACCAATATTAATCGCAACAAAAAATACGATGAAAACGAGCCAAACAAACCCGAATATGAAACCAAAGATTATATAGTAGAACAAGGAAACTCGTATGGTGCTGATTTTAGATACAAATACGAATACAAGAAAGTGTATATATGGGCTGTGTATAGCTTAACCTTTGTAAATAGAGAAGCTGAACGATATGACTTTGCAGGCAACATGCAAATAGAAAATTACTTTCCGCACTTTGACAGAAGACACAATGTAAACTTAGTATTTACTTACACTTTTGATAAAAACAAAACATGGAGTTTTAATACACGCTGGAATTATGGCTCCGGATTTCCTTTTACAAAAACACAAGGGTATTATGAAAAGATAGATGCAAGCAGCGGTAATCCGCTTACCCAAAATGGAACATTAAGTGCATATTTTACCGATTTAAATACTGGTAGGTTACCAAGTTTCCACCGATTGGATGCTTCACTGTCTAAAAAAATGAAATTAAAGAAAAACCAAACATTAACAATAACAGCTGCTGCTACCAATGTATATAACCGCGAAAATATTTTTTATTTAAACAGAAGTACTTTAACACGTATTAATCAGTTGCCTATTATGCCCACTTTGGGGATAAATTATTCCTTCTAAACCACTTGTTGGTATTAGCTTCGAGATGTTTTTAAAAATATTATGAAGCTACAACGAATTGTATTAATAGCTGTTTTATTCTTCGCTTCGCATTTTGTAAATGCCCAAAAAACGTTGAATTATGAACATGCTTCTAAAGTTTATAAAGATGCATACGACTTATTTTATAAAGAAAAATACGCATCTGCTCAGCAACTTTTTACTAAGTATATAAAACTTAACGCAGAAAGAGAAAACACCATCAATGCAACATACTATGCAGGTGTTTGCGGCATGGAACTTTTTAATGCAGATGGAATTTCAACATTGCTAAAAGTAGTTCAAAATTATCCCGAACATCCTAAAGCTAAGTTAGCTATGTTTCAACTTGGAAGGTATTTCTATCGAACTAAAGACAATAAGCGTGCAATACATTATTTAGAACAGGTAGATGCCCTAAGCCTTACACCCGAAGAAGCTGAAGAATATTGGTTTATTAAGGGATACTGTTATTTCAAAACCGATAAGTTTTCAGAAAGTAAACTTGCTTTTAAAACCATCAAAGACAAAAAAGGAAAATACTACGACCCATCCAATTATTATTACGGTTATGTAGTGTATAAAGAAGGAGAAAATGACGAAGCCCTTAACCATTTTACACGCATAAAAGATTCAAAAACTTTTGGACCATTATCGCAGGTTTATATCGCACAAATATATTTTAGCAGAAAACAATTTGAGGAAGTAGTAAAATATGCTGCTAATACTAACAACAAAGAGGTTGCTGATGATGTAGCCGGATTAGTAGGACAAAGCTATTTTTACCTTAAAAATTACAGCCAAGCAATACCGTTTTTAGAAACATATAATGCTAATCCACCGGTACAGCTTACGCCTAATGATATTTACCGTATTGCATATGCGTATATGATGGTAAACAATTACGACAAAGCAATAACACAATTTGTACGTGTTACGGATAAAACAGATACCCTATCGCAATATGCACACTACCACTTAGCAGAGTGTTATTTAAAAACAGATAAAAAACCATCCGCAAGGTTAGCTTTTGACCGTGCTTATAAACTTGGTTTTAACAATGAAATAACAGAACTGGCATTATTTAATTACGGAAAAATTAGTTATGAATTAAATCAACCAGATGCAATAAAAGAATTTTTGAAATTTGTAAATGACTATCCGGAAAGCAAATACATAGATGAAGCAAAAGGAATATTAGGCGACTTATTAATGAGTACCCGAAATTACAAACAGGCAATTACTGTAATAGAAAGTATTAAAAAACCAACCGCAGCAAATAATGAAGCATACCAGCGTGTACTTTATTATTATGCAGAAGAACAATATTTAAAAAATAACTTTACCGATGCTGATGCCTATTTTGTAAAATCGCAACAATTTGATTTTGATAAAAAACTTTTTGCACTAGCACATTTTTGGCAAGGCGAAATTGCATACAAACAAAACAATTATACCAAGGCGGAAAAAGAATATTCAAACTTTTTAACACATGAGTCGGATATAAAATATACTCGATTTTACCCGCTGGCTTCCTATAATTTGGGGTATTGCTTTATTAAAACAGAACAATACAATAAAGGTATAACTGCATTCAAAAAATTCTTAGAGTCGAATTACGCACAAAGTGCACCGGAGTTATATACTGATGCAGCACTACGTGTAGCTGATTGTTATTTTGTATCAAAAGATTATCAAAAAGCTTTGGATCACTATGAAATGATAGTGAGCAAAAAAATGAATGGTAGCGATTATGCATTATTTCAAAAGGCATTAATTTATGGCTTATTAGGTAAACCTTCAGACAAGATACTTGCACTTCAACAAATAGTAAATAACTACTCGCGTTCGTTGTATATTGATGATGCTATTTTTGAAATATCAAATGTGTATTTACAAAATGATGATTACGAAAAAGCAATTGCAAGTTTTGATAATATTATAAAAAACTATCCGAATAGTGTTTTTATACGAAAAGCAATGCAATACAAAGGTCTTGCTCAACGCAATGCCGGCAATGACAAAGAAGCATTAAGCACTTTTAAACAATTGGTACAAAAACATTGCAACACCGAAGAAGCAAAACAAGTACTAGCTATGGTTGAAAACATATATGTGAGCCACGGTGAAACTGATGAGTATTTGGATTTTCTAAAATCAACCGAATGTAAATCTATATCTCCGTCATACCAAGATAGCATTAGTTATGATGCAGCATTTAATCAATATAAAAATGGCGATTGCGAGAAATCTTCAAAGTTATTTGGTCAATATATCAATAAATTTCCGGGAGGTTATTTTGTATTAAAAGCTAATTACTATAAAGCGGAATGTGATTTTAAATTAAAAAACTTAGAATCGGCATTGCAGTGTTATGAATTTGTTGCACTTCAAAACAGAAATGATTTTACTGAACGCTCAACCAGACAAACGGCTGTATTGTATTACAACAAAAAAAACTGGCGAAAAGCATTTGAATTTTATGGTGCATTAGAACGAATTGCAAGTAGCAGAGATAATATGCAAGTAGCCGTAACCGGATTATTAAAAACTTCTATGCTTGGGTTTAGTGTTGATACTGCAGCAATGTATTCATTTAAATATATTAACTCCGGATTGAGTACCAAAGATGGCTTGTTGGATGCAAACACAAATATAGCAAGATACTACATGGCACAAAAACAATGGGACAGTGCATTAGTTGGATGGAATTATTTAATAAAAGAAACAAAAAATATTTATGCAGCTGAAGCAAAGTATAATGTTGCATTAATTGCATTTAACAAAAAGGAGTACAACAATGCTAAGAAGATAATATTTGAAATTTCTGAGAAATTTTCAACCTATACAATATGGTACGAAAAGGCATACTTATTACTTGCAGAGGTTTATTTTGCACAAAACGATTTATTTCAAGCCAAAGCTACTTTACAAAGTTTGGTTGAAAACTTAGATGATGGCGAAAATAAAGAAATAGCTAAAACACGCCTGAAAGCCATAATGGACAAAGAAGAAGCCGATAAACCAAAACAAATTCCTACACCTGAAAAAGAAATAGAACAATATTAATATCCTTAAAAATACAATTACCGAAATGAATATAAAACATATAGCAATATTTAGTGCACTTTGGTTTATCACCTGCACAGCATTTGCACAAGATACACTTCGGACTAATGAGTACGATGTAATTAAAGACTTTAAACCAACCTTATCCGAGATACTCAAAATTACAAGTAATCCAAATCCTGAAGTACCGGAAGTAAAAGCCCCAAAGTTGGATTATACATTACCGGAAACTCGCCTAACAACAGATGCAACCGTTTATACTATTAAACCATTAGCAATGGGTACGGCTTTATTGCCTAAGCTAAAATCCAATTATTTTAAACTTGGATATGGCAATTATAATTCTCCGGTTATTGAAGCATACATTAATACCGTAAGAAACAAAACTTCGCAAGCCGGAGTGTTTGCAAAACATTTAAGCGCAAGCCCATCCGATAATGTACAAGCATTTAGTGATAATCAAATAAATATGTGGGGCAAACGATTTTTAAATTCAGGCATGTTACATTCTTCGGTATCGTACACCCGAAATGTTATTCACTTGTATGGATTCCAACCACAATCTCTTAATTTAAGTGAATCTACTTTACGTAAACAATATGCAGCTATTGATTTAAATGCAGGTTATTCAAACATAATTAAAGACACCTCAAAAATTAAATACAACATTGACCTTTATTACTATAACTTTATAGACAATAAAGATATGAAAGAAAACGATTTTAAATTAACAGGCACTGTTTCTAAATATATTGGAGGTAATCCATTAAAAGTTGATTTGGGAGTAAATACAAATACAATATCAACCAAAACTTTTGAATACAACCAAGTATTGGTAACTATTAATCCTGACTATACCTTATCCATTAACAACAGAGCATTTGTAATGCTAGGATTTAACTCAACCATATTTAGTGATAGTGCAAATGGAAAATTATATTTTTATCCGGAAGCTGAAATTGCATACCAAATAACTCCAAAAACAATAACTGCTTTTGCAGGTATTACAGGAAGATTAATAAAAGACACTTATAAAAGTTTAGTAAATGAGAACCCTTTCATAAGTATTTTGAACATAAATAAAACAGATAACAAGTTTGAATTTTATACCGGAGTAAAAGGTGAAATCGGACCACAAACAAGTTTCTCATTACAATATTCTCTAGCTACAGTAAAAAACATGGTATTCTTTGGGTATGACTCAGTTTCATTAGGACAAGAAGCAATTTATGACACAACTAATTCAGGTTTAAGCAATGTAAAAGCAGAATTAAACCATGAGTTTGCAGATAAATTTCATTTTAATTTTGTACTTAACTACTTTTCCTATTCCCTGGCAATACCGGCACCTTATGGGCGACCTACATTTACAACACGAACTGCATTTTTTTATAATCTAGGTGAAAAAATAATAATTCGTGCAGATGCTTATACCATGAACAAACGAACCGGAATAGAGGTGCCATCAAACAAAGAATTTAATTTAAAAGCAATTACCGATTTAAATTTGGGTGTTAGTTACAAATACCGCAAAAACATTGGATTATTTTTAAATTTAAACAACTTAACCAACAATAAATACCAACGTTGGATGAACTATCCAGTTTATGGATTTAATCTTTTAGGCGGAATAACTTTAACATTCTGATAGTTTGCAAGTTTAAACAAAAGGCTGTATTCGGTTTGCAAAGCTGATACAGCCTTTTTATTTTGCACTCTATTAATGCAGGAAAAACTGAATAATCATACCATTTGGACAACAATTAAATCGCTGTTGTACAAGCACGATTGCGTTATTGTGCCCAATTTTGGTGGATTTGTGTGTAATAAAGAAAATGCAATCATTGACCAAGTTTCTCATCAAGTAACACCACCTGCTAAAAAAATTGTATTTAACCAAAATTTAAAAACCAATGATGGCTTATTAGCACAAAATATTGCCACATCAAGTTCAGTTAGCTATTCTGAAGCATTACGTACAATTGAAAATTTTGTAATACAAGTAAAAAATGTTTTAGAAAATCAAAAACAATTAGAAGTAAATGATTTTGGAACATTTCGCTTAAATGCCGAAGCTAATTTTGTTTTTTTACCTATTAAATCAAACAATTACTTATATAGTAGTTTTGGGCTATATCCATTGCAAGCTACTCCGGCATTTGAATTAACCAAAGGGAATAGAAAAACAAGAATTATTAAGGAAAGAAAAGGACTAAATCCAAGACACGAACAAAAATCACGGAGAGCAATAGCATTAAAATTGCTTACTTTGTTGGTAATTGCTGTAGTGGGTATAAACAGTTTTATACTTCTTAACAAATATGGTGCTTTAGACTCAATGCGAATAAATACAGCAGGAATAAACTCCTGGTTTGATTCGCTATTTGCAAAAACAACAATTGTTGCATCAGACACAACTAAAAATGAAGAACCGATAATAACTGAGTCAGATTATGAATATAACACTTCAAATAGTGTTATTCCACTTGACACAACTATTGCTTCAAACGATGAAAGCATAGATACATTAGTTGAAAATACGCCAACAACAAACGAAACAATTGAAGAAAATAACAGCATTGAAATCATACAACCGGAGACTGTAACTTCTGAAAATACTACAAATGTAGAAGTAACAAATACTAAAAATTACCATGTTATAGGCGGTGTTTTTTGTAATGAAAAAAATGCACGTAAATTTTATAACGAATTAAAAAAACGAGGATTTGAAGCAGAATTATTGCTTAATAAAAAAACAAATTGCAACCGCGTTAGCTATAAAAAATGCTCATCAAAAGAAGAAGCAAGTGCATTGGCTGATAGCTTAAGAGGAGTTGATAATCCTGAGATTTGGATTTTTACAAGTAAAGAATAATTCAATAGTGTATCTTGCAAAACAATCGAAAATAAAAATGATGCGATACATTTTTCTTGTTTCACTTGGTATAATTATTTGGGGTAATACAAGTTTTGCTCAATCAAAAAAAAGCAATAATGTAAGTTTACTTTTACCATTTAATGCCAAACAAATTATAAGTAACCCCAGTTATAAAGATGCGGAGTTAGGCAATATGTGTCGTGAATATTATCAGGGAGCATTAATAGCATTAGACTCTTGCGAAAAAGCTAATATTGCCGTGAGATTAACAGTTTTTGATACGGAAAATGATAGTTTGACCGTTTTAAATATCTTACAAAAACAAGCATTTAAAGAAAGTGAACTAATCATTGGGCCTGTTAAGCAAAATGGGAACATAGTATTGTCTGATTTTTGTGAACAAAACAAAATTTTTCATGTATCGCCATTAATGACTTTTAGCAAAAGTAAAATTGATGATCCCTATTGGGTATCAGCCAATCCGGATTTACCGGTATATGCTAAGTTTATTACCAAGCACATTACATCTACTGACTCAAATGCACAAATAATAGTTATTACCGATAAGTCTGTTCTTGGAAGAACATTATTCAACACATTTAAGCAACTTGGCATAGATAAGAAAGGAAAAATAAAAACAGTTGAATTTTCACCCGATTTGGATTTAAGCCATTACACAAAAAATGATATGAACAATCACATCATTGTAGCGGCATTGCAAGACAGGATAGTGAATGCTACACTAAGAAAAATTAATGATACCATTACAACACCTAATTTGCACACCTATGGATTTATGCAATGGTTTGATTCAAAAACGATAGAATACCGCATACTTGAAAGGTGCAATTTGAAAATAATTTCACCATTTTATAGTGATTATTCACGTGATGATGTAAAAAAGTTTATAACCAAATATCGAGAAAAATTTTATACCGAACCAACCGAAGCTGCATACAAAGGTTATGACCAAATGCTAATGCTTGTTCATGCAATGAATAAGCAAGGTAAACAACTAATGAACGAACTTACCGAGAATACACAACAAATGCTTGGTACTAAATATTTTTTTGTAAAACAAAAAAACGGAAGCTACCAAAATCAATTTTTGAATATTTTGAAATTTGAGAATTACAAACTAATTCCCATCAATTAATCCGATTTATTTCGTTTCTCTTAACAATTGGAGTACTTCAGTTGGAGTTAAATTATATTGAATAACCTTTCTCCTTTTTTTTGTAAAAATACTACTAGGAATTCCGCGTACACCAAGTTTTTTATTTAAGTTTTTATCCTTGTATGCAAGTATCCAATTTACTTGTCCATACTGCCCGATTATACTAAGCTCATACGATTTTTGTACCTCTATAAAACTAATCACCCGAAGAGTTTTGCTAAACTCTGTTTGCAATACACGCAAGGATGCAGTGTCTTCACTAAATCCTGATGATTGCGGATTGCCAAAATAAAGATACAGCTTATACCGATTTAATCTGCATATTCTTTTCTTTTCGCCTTTATGGGTAATGTATTTAAACAATGGAAGTTTCTTACCGGGTTTTATTGCATCAGCACTTGTAGTTCTATCGCTTATAGTAATATCTATTGCGCTTCCATCCGGCAAGGCACTTATGTATTCAAACATTCTACCATTTTTATCAATAAAGCATGCGCCTTGTTTTTTACTTATTACACTACTGTATAATTCATCAAAAGGGTAAACTAATGTATCGGAATAATTTGCCAAAACAAATTTATCACTATCCGGTTCATTATATACTCCGTTGTTATTGGCATCAAACAAAACTACTCGAATAGAATCGTTACCTAAATTTAATACACCTGACTTAGCTTGATAGTGCTGCTCGCGATAGCAATGTTCCATGCCTATAAACTTTCTATCCGGGTATGTAAAGGCATAGTACTCATTCATCAATCGTTTGTACTCAAATTTTCCTTCAATTGTATTGTGAGTAAGTTTCACATCGGTACATCGGCTTGTTCCGGCAACACATAATTTTATCTGTGTAGTATCGCCTCGCCAAGGCAGCGCATGGGCTTCTCCATCATCAGTAAAATCATTATTATTATTTAAATCAGCATACAACATTGGTGTTTTATGAAAAGGATTAGCAACAAGTACTGTAATAAAACCCGGACTTGTACCTTGCGTATTAGCTGCAAAAAAAAGATACCCGTAAGCATAAAAATTATATCCTCCCGGTTTAATTATTTTATATGGCACAGCCTTACGTAATCCCTCAAAATCCCAAGATAAAATAGTGTCATTTTTCACTTCAAACAATGCTAAGTTTAAATTAAATCGCTCAAACCTATCATCACGCGCCAAATCATTAAGCTGTACATGCACATGCTGTTGAGCTAATACCAAATTACTTAACAGTCCAAAAAATAAAACTATTTTACTACGCATTGTAATTTATTATGAAGTACGATGAATAACTGATGAATTAGGTTGAGCCGTAGGCATTATTACCATATCATTTATTGTAACATGTTTTGGACGGCTAATTACATATTGAATTGCATCAGCAATATCATCTGCTACCAAATTATCAAAACCTTTATATACAGTTGCTGCTTTTTCCTTATCGCCATGAAAACGGACGATACTAAATTCAGTTTCAACAGCACCGGGATGAATAGCTGTAACTTTAACAGGATAGGAAGACAACTCTAATCGCATGGATTTACTTAAAGCATCTACCGCATGTTTTGTGGCACAATATACATTTCCATTCATATACACTTCCTTTCCGGCAATTGAGCCAATATTTACAATATGACTAAATGGGTTTTGCATTAGAAACGGAATTACTGCTTTTGACATATACAATAATCCTTTAATGTTTGTATCAATCATCACATCCCAATCGTTCAAGTCGCCTTTATCAATTGTACTTAATCCACTTGCTAATCCTGCATTATTAATTAACACATGAATATTTTGCCAATCGTTAGGCAAGTTTTCAAATGTCTGCATTACCTCTTCCCTATTACGAACATCCAAACTAAGTGTAAGGATACGATTTGCAAATTGCTGTTGTATTGAAATTGCAAGCTGTTCCAACTTGTTTTTTCTACGAGCAATAAGAATTAAATCATAACCCAACTGTGCCAAAACATTAGCTGTTGCAGCACCTATACCGGATGATGCTCCGGTAACTATGGCAATCTTTTTTGACATTATTCCATAAATTTTCCGCAAAATATATAAATAATTACATCTGTAAATGTAAATTTACACCAATTAATATTTTACAAAATATATGAATTATACAATTTAGAAGAGTGATCAATACTCTTTAATAAAAACAGACCTTACTACATTAGATAAACCAAATGCTTTAAAGTTAATAGAAAAAGTAAGACACGAAGTAGCCAGCAGTAGCAAATATTTAATTGTAAATATTGATGGGGTAAAAGATTGTAATGCCGATGCAACTCGCGAATTAATAAATCTTGGAGTAGAATTAAACGAACACAACGGGATGCTGATTATAACAAATGCTGAGGACTCTTTTACCCGTTTGTTTGCAAAAGCAGATATTACATTTATACCAACAGATGATGAAGCAATAGATTTTGTTTTTATGGATCAATTGGAGAAACAGTTTCTAAACATGACTGATGATGAAAACAAAGCATGATTTTTGAACTCACAATTTTAGGCAATAGTTCAGCAACACCTACCTTAAACCGACATCCATCTGCCCAACATTTGCGTATGTTGGATTATCAATTTTTAATTGATTGCGGTGAAGGTACGCAAATGCAAATGCAACGCTATAAAATTAAAAAGTCAAAAATTAATCACATTTTCATCAGTCACATTCATGCCGACCATATACTTGGATTACCAGGCTTATTATTCAGCATGAATTTGATGCAGCGCAAAGACCCAATACATATTTATGGCCCCGAAACATTATTTGAAATCCTTGATTTATATTTCAAAAACACAGACAACATCATCAATTTTGAAATTGTAAAACATATTACACAAGCCGAAAAAAATGAAGTTTTATTAGAAAACGAATCAGTAAAAGTAGTATCATTCCCGCTGTTTCATCGTGTACCTACCACAGGTTTTATTTTTTATGAACAGAAAAGTTTAAAGAAATTAAATAAAGATAATTGTAAAAAATACAACATACCGGTAACGGAATTTTTATCCATTAAAAAAGGAAATGATTATATAAGTGAAGATGGCAAAACAATAATAAAAAACAGTGAACTAACTTTTGAAAATAAAAAACCAATGAGCTATGCATACTGTAGCGATACCATGTACGATGAAAGAGTAATACAAAACATTGAAGGGGTAAATTTGGTTTATCATGAAGCAACTTTTTTGCACGAAAAGCTAGAACGAGCCATCCAAACAATGCACTCAACAGCCCTACAAGCTGGCATGGTTGCAAAAAAAGCCAACGTTGAAAAATTATTAATCGGACATTTCTCTTCCAGATACGATAACTTAGATATCCTATTAAATGAAACCAAGTCCGAATTTGAGAATAGTTTTATAGCAAACGAAGGCGAAAAATTTATTTGGGAATAATACCCCTTGTAATATTCTTAATAGTTGATTTCCACAAAAAGATGTGCATTACATACTATCCAATAACAGCATTAATAAACTACATTTGTGCATATATTTTAAAATTTAAAATACCGTGAGTGCAACCGAACCGCAAATAAAAAGAAGACGTAAAGTATCGTTTCTTCCATCCATAATTAGTATTGCCATGGTTCTATTTATGCTTGGATTGTTTGGCTTGATATTAATTAATGGGAATAAACTGCAACAACATTTAAAAGAGAATTTCCAGATGACGGTATTCTTTAAAGATGAAATTCCTGAATCAGAAATACAACGTATTTTATCAACCATAAAGCAACAGGAATTTACCAAAAACGCAATGTATGTAAGCAAAGAACAAGCGGCTCAACAATTTACTAAAGAGATAGGACAAGATTTTGTTAATTTTTTAGGATATAATCCATTATTACCAAGCATCGAGCTTTTCCTTAAATCAAGCTACACACAACCTCAAAAAGTAAAAACTGTAGATATTGAAATAAGAAGAAATCCGGAAGTACAAGATGTAATATATCAACAAAATATATTGGATGAATTGAATAAAAATGCTACCACATTAGGTTCAATTCTAATAGCTTTAAGTATTATATTTCTGATAATTTCCATTACATTAATAAATAACACCATCCGCTTAAATTTATACGCAAGACGATTTTTGATAAAAAGCATGCAAATGGTGGGTGCTACACACGCATTTATTATCAAACCATTTGTATTCAGAAGTTTTTTGTATGGATTATATGGAGGAATAATTGCATGTTTATTGCTTTTCGGGCTAATATCAGCACTTCCCAATTGGATTAGTGGCATTGAAATCCTTTACGATGAAATTCAGTTTGCAATTATGTTTGTAGTTATTATACTTGTAGGCATAATTATCAGTATGATAAGTAGCGTAATATCTACTAATCACTACCTGAAAATGAAAATTGACGACTTATATTAATTAAAACATGCAAAAAAATAGTTCAAAAAAAGCAACTGCTAAAGTAAATACTCCGGTAACGGAACAGTTCTTTGTTTTTAGTAAACAAAATTATATTTTAATGACAGCAGGGGTATTACTTATTGTGCTTGGCTTTATACTTATGTCTGGCACTGAAGATATTTTTAGCAGCACAAAACTTACAGTTGCACCAATACTTGTACTTGCAGGTTTTGTTGTTGAAATATTTGCAATCATGTTAAAATTCGACAAATAGATGTCGTACTTTGAAGCCATTTTACTGGCTATTGTAGAAGGTCTTACTGAGTTTCTTCCGGTTTCATCTACCGGGCACATGGTGCTTACCTCATCTGTACTTGGCATTGCTGAAAATGAATTTGTAAAAATGTTTACTGTTGCCATACAGTTTGGAGCCATCCTGAGCGTATTGGTTTTGTATTGGAAACGTTTTTTTCAAAGTATTTCATTTTACACCAAGCTTTTTATCGCTTTTTTGCCAGCAGCAGTTATTGGTTTTCTATTCAATGATTATATTGATATGATTTTAGAAAACCCTATTGTAGTAGCAATTTCGCTTTTATTAGGTGGTATCGTATTATTATTTGTTGATAATTGGTTTGCTGAAAATGAAACAAATGGAATTACCGAGATAAGCAATAAAAACGCTTGGATGATAGGAGTTTTCCAGGTTATTTCGATGATTCCCGGTGTATCGCGTTCAGCGGCTACTATAATTGGTGGATTATCCCAAAAACTAACTCGTAAAGCTGCGGCCGAATTTTCCTTTTTTCTTGCTGTACCTACTATGTTTGCAGCTACCGGTTACAAAATGTTAAAGTACCAAATGAATGTTGGCTTCAATACTTCCGACATCGGAGTATTAGCTATTGGCAATATTGCAGCTTTTATTGTTGCAATTATTGCTATCAAAGGTTTTATTGGTTTTTTAACCAAATATGGTTTTAAAATGTTTGGTTGGTATCGTATCGCTCTAGGTGCAATTATCATAGCACTTTACGCATTTGGCTACGAACTAAAAATGATATAACATGAACTTAAACCTTGAACAAGGCGAAGTGCTGCTTATTGATAAGCCACTTAATTGGACAAGTTTTGATGTGGTAAATAAACTGCGTTATACCCTGCAAAAAAATCTTCATAAATTTAAAGAACTAAAAGCAGGCGAAAAGCCTAAAATAAAAGTGGGTCATGCCGGCACATTAGACCCCTTAGCTACCGGACTTTTAATTGTATGTATTGGTAAAGAAACCAAAAACATAGACACCTACATGGCTACCGAAAAGGAATATACCGGAACTATTTTTATAGGTGCCACACGATCTTCGTATGATAAAGAAACAGCGATAGATAAAACCTATTCTACTTTGCATATTACACCACAATTAATTCATGAAACAGCAACAAAATTTACAGGCGAATTACAACAATTACCGCCATTGCATAGTGCTATAAAAAAAGATGGAATACGCTTGTATGAACATGCTAGAGCTGGTAACACCATAGAAGTGAAACCCCGAAATATTTTTATTCATTCTTTTGAAATTACAGAAATACAATTACCAATAATTGCTTTCCGAGTTACATGCAGTAAAGGCACTTATATTCGGGCATTAGCACATGATTTTGGTAAAGCACTTGCAAGTGGTGCGTACTTAGATTCGCTTTGCCGAACAAGAAGCGGCAACTTTTTATTAAACGATGCCTACCAATTGGATGATTTGTTAGATAAGATTAATTTTAAATAAATTCTTACAATTCAACTAAAAAATATCTCTTGAAAATACTTTTTCAATTAAAATTAATTTGGAACTTCATTACTAAACAATTTTACTTTTAGTAATCAACAAATTTTCACTCTCAAAACAAATAAACAAAGTAAGCATTAGTTATTTGTTTATATTATCCATTATCAAAACTGTTTAATTATTTTTATGCAAAAATATTTTTCATTGCTTTGCAAGTGATTTTATTCCAATGAAAGCATTACGCTACCTCAACAAATATTTTTATAAATACCGATTTCAACTTTTGTTGGGAATATTGTTTGTAATCTTATCCAATCTATTTATGCCCTTCCAAGGTAAACTTGTAAGCATAGCAGTTGATTTAATTGTTGAAAACCTAAGTATTTATAGTGGATTTAAAGGCTCAATTTTGCAATCAGACATTACTTCGCGTGTAATTTTTATTGTACTTATTTGCACTGTATTGATTATAGTAACTACACTTATTCGAGGTTTCTTTATGTTTTTGATGCGGCAAAGCATCATAGTTATGAGTCGTAAAATTGAATTTGACCTGAAAAACGAAATATTTACACACTACCAATCATTGTCGCAAGCATTTTACACAAAAAATTCAACCGGTGATTTGATGGCAAGAATAAGTGAAGATGTGAGCAAAGTACGTATGTATATTGGTCCGGCTATTATGTATTATACCAACTTAGTTGCTACTTTTATTATCGTAATACCTACAATGTTTAGTATCCATACCAAACTTGCGTTGTGGGTACTTATGCCTTTACCAATATTATCGTACACAATTTTTTATGTAAACAACTTAATAAACAGAAAAAGTGATGCTATACAAAAACAACTTTCGGTAATTACAGGTTTTGCTCAGGAAACCTTTAGCGGAATGCGAGTAATAAAAGCTTTTGGAGCCGAAAAGGTATTTAAAGAAGAATTTGAATCGGAAGCCAACTTATACAAAAAAAGAAATTTACAATTAGCAAAATTAGATGCTGTGTTTTTCCCGTTAATGTTGTTTCTAACCGGGCTCAGCACCATCATAACCATATCCGTAGGTGGTTTTTTAGTAATACACGATGAAATAACTATAGGTAATATAACTGAGTTTGTAATATATGTTAACATGCTCACCTGGCCGGTAATGTCATTAGGCTGGACATCCTCTTTGGTACAACGAGCAGCAGCATCCCAACAGCGCATCAACGAATTTTTACAGACACCTGCCGAAATACAAAACCCTACTACCGAAACATTTAATTTCACTCATCAAGTTGAATTTAAAAAGGTAAGCTATCGCTATCCAAACAAAAACCACTATGCACTTAAAAATATCTCCTTTACATTACAAAAAGGAAAAACATTAGCAATATTAGGCACAACCGGCAGTGGAAAAACTACATTGGTTCAATTGCTATTACGGGTAATGGATTGTAATGAAGGAGAAATATTAATTGATTCCAAACCATTACATACTATTAATATACGTGATTTTACGAAAAACATAGGTTATGCACCACAAGACATTTTTTTATTTAGTGATACCATAGCCAATAATATTGCTTTTGGCTTAATGGATGACACAAATGACAAAGATGAAAAAATAATATCAGCTGCAACAAATGCAGCCTTGGCAGAAAATATTAAAACCTTTAAAGATGGTTACCAAACCATAGTAGGCGAACGCGGTGTAACCCTATCCGGTGGGCAAAAACAACGAGTATCCATTGCCAGAGCATTGATTAAAAATCCTGAAATTTTGGTTTTTGATGATTGCCTTTCGGCAGTAGATACGAAAACAGAAACCGAGATTTTATCCAACTTAGAAAAAATAATGCACAATAAAACTGCAATTATTATAAGCCATCGTGTTTCTACGGTTAAAAATGCAGACTACATAATAGTGCTGGATGCAGGAGAAATAATAGAAGAAGGAACACATGAAAAACTTATGCACGTAAAAGGCAAATATTTTGAGTTATACGAGAACCAAAAACACTCCTAATTAATAGATTAAATATAGCAAAACTTTTATTTTGAAATATAATGCACTTGCTTTATTTTGCGCCACGATTAACCAATCAACTATAAAAAAACGAAACGAAAAAATGGAGGATTTCAGAAACGGAGAACAGCAAGAGATTTATTCAAAAAAAATCAGAGCTGGTAAGAGAACGTACTTTTTTGATGTGAAGTCAACAAAAGGAAACGATTATTTCATCACGATTACCGAAAGCAAAAAACGATTTGATGATGGTAGCTTTGTGAAACACAAAATTTTCTTATACAAAGAAGATTTCAATAAATTTGTAGAAGCACTAACCGAAACCGTTAATCATGTAAAAACGGAGTTGATGCCGGATTATAATTTTGAAGAATTTAGCAGAGAAAATAACAGCGGAAGAGAATACTCAGAGGAATAAAATAACAACAAAAATTAAACAATTTAAAACCAAATAATTTTATGAAAAAAACAATTAAATCAATTGTGATGCTTTTTGCAGCATCAGTATTTATTTTAGCATCGTGCAGTACCGATAAGGAAATTGCTGATGTAGAATTAACAGTAATTAACCCAACTACAACTTCATTTTTTGTTGGCGAAATTTTAAAAGTTAAAGTTACCGGAAAAGGAAACGAAGACAATAAACTAAAAACACTTAAAGTAACTAAAGCAGTTACCGGTAGTGCTACTGTTACCCTTGATGACATTAAAGCTTCAGGTACTGATTTAGTTTATGATTTGGAAGATACACTTAAAACTGCAGATAAAGGCACAGTTACTTATACATTTGTATTAACCGGTGAAGAAGGTACAGCTCAAACTAAAACTTTAACCATTACAGTTGCTGAAGAGAATTTTATTGAAGAAACAGGAACTGCTATTCAAATGTTTGGTCATTTAAATGACGGACCTCGTTTTTGTAATTTAGCAACATTTGCAACCTATTCATTAGACGTAGCAACTCAAGATTCAAACAAAATATTAAAAGAAAACGTAGATTTAGTTTCATACTACGGTACTTCAAATAAATTCACATTATCAAGCCCTGATGATGCAGTAATGCAAGGACTTTATACAGGATTGTCTTCATTCTGGACTTCAGGAGCAGCTCGCAAAACCGGCTTAGTGAAAATTACCGGTAATGCTAAATTTAGTGAAGTTGCTGCACCTGGAACAGATCGTTTATTAGTTCCATTAGCATCAGGAAAAACATACGGACAAACTACCACAAACGTAGTAGCAAATGATTTAATCCTTTTCAAAACACAAGAAGGTAAATTAGGATTAATTAGCATCAAATCTGTAACTGGTTCATCTGCATCAGACGCTCAAGTTCAATTTGATGGATTAGTTCAAAAATAATTTTTGGCAAAACACAAATAACAAAAAGGCTGTCGCAAAAACGACAGCCTTTTTTATTAAGCAATTGTATCACTTTCTATTATTCCATCACGTAATCGAACAATTCGCTTGGCTCGTTTGGCTATATCTTCTTCATGGGTTACTACTATTACTGTATTGCCTTGTTTATTTATAGTTTCTATCAACTCCATTATCTCGTAACTTGTTTTAGTATCCAAGTTTCCGGTAGGTTCATCAGCTAATATAATTGAAGGATTATTAATTAAAGCACGTGCAATAGCCACTCGTTGTCTTT